>JBOHII010000194.1:0-9435 GCA_050725955.1 Pseudolabrys sp.
AGGGCACCGACTACACGATCTATCCCGAGCCGCTGGGCGAGCCTTACAAAACGCGGCGCTTCAGGGTCGGCGAGCTGCTCTATCAGAGCATCCATGTTCCCCGCGAAGACAAGCCAGCGCGCTACCGGCAATACGCGCGCAACTATCAATTTTTCGGTGCGCCAGCCGCGCTGTTCTTTGCCCGCGAGAAGGCGCACGGACCGGCACAATGGGCCGACATCGGCGGCTATTTGCAGACGGTCGCGCTGCTCGCGCGCGGCTACGGTTTGCACAACTGCCCGCAGCAGGCCTGGGTGTCGTTCCACCGCACCGTGCGCGAGTTTTTGGCGCTTCCCGAAGACTTAATGATCTATTCCGGCATGGCCATCGGCTATGCCGACGAGGCCGCGCCGATCAATAAATGGCGTGCGCCGCGCGAGCCGCTCGATGCTTTTGCGACGTTCCAAGGATTTCAAAGCTAGCTCGACCGCAAGTTCAGACCGTCAGCCTTTCGGATGTTTCTTCTTGCAGGCGTTGACACATCTCGTCATACAGCGATTGACGCCGATGCCGCCGGCAGGACACCTGTTTTGACTGCACCACTCGTTGCACGACGACGTTTTACTTTGCGCATAATTTGGAATTGCCGCGGCTAGCAGCCCGAGCGCGAGCGCCAAGAGCATTGGCCTCAGCATAGTTTCCTCCCACTGCTTCCGACGCCCCCAAACGTATTTATCACGGCGAGTGGGGCCGCCCAATCATGTTTACGCCAGTCCCCCCCGCGTTCAGCCCGCGTTCACCGGCGCGCGCTTAAACCCCCTCCCATGCCGGTCTCCCGATTGCTCTACATTGTCCTGCTTGCCGGCCTGTTAGCCGCGCCGGCGGTAGCCGCGGATGCGCCGCATAGCGCCTGCCTGAGCAAGGCGGAACAACGCGCGGAAGTCGCCGACCACCGGGCGATCCCGCTGGCGCAGGCCATCAAAACCCTACATGCGCATGGCCGCCGCGCCGAGCTGGTGCGGGCTCGGCTATGCCGGCATGGCGGCCGTCTGGTCTATGTGCTGACTCTGCTCGCGCGCAGTGGCAAAGTGACCAATGCGACCGTTGACGCCGCGAACGGCGAGTTTATCACCGGCCGCTAGGTCCAGCGGAGAATCAAGCCTTTGCGCCTGCTCGTCGTCGAGGACGACCCCGATCTCAACCGCCAGCTTTCGACCGCGCTGACCGACGCCGGTTATGTCGTCGACCGTGCCTTCGACGGCGAGGAGGGCCATTTTCTCGGCGACTCGGAACCCTACGACGCCATCATCCTCGACATCGGGCTGCCCAAAATGGACGGCATATCGGTGCTGGAGGCTTGGCGGCGTAACGGACGCGCCATGCCGGTTTTGATGCTGACCGCGCGCGACCGCTGGAGCGACAAAGTGCAAGGCTTCGATGCCGGCGCCGACGACTATGTGGCCAAGCCCTTCCATCTCGAGGAGGTGCTCGCCCGCGTGCGCGCGCTGCTTCGCCGCTCGGTCGGCCACGCCAAGAGCGAATTCGTCAGCGGGCCGGTGCGGCTCGATTCGCGGACCGGACGCGTGGCGGTCGACGGCAATCCGGTCAAGCTCACCAGCCATGAATACCGACTGCTCGCCTATCTGATGCATCACGCCGGGCGCGTGGTTTCGCGCACCGAACTGGTCGAGCATCTCTACGACCAGGACTTCGACCGCGACAGCAACACAATCGAGGTGTTCGTCGGCCGCATCCGCAAGAAACTCGGCGTCGACATCATCCAGACCGTGCGCGGGCTCGGTTATCTGCTCGACGCGCCCGGCGCATGATCCCGGATGCGCGCTAACTCCCTCGCGCTGCGCCTGTTCGTCTCGGCCTCTGCCTGGGCGGTGGTGATCCTGGTGATCACCGGCATCGTGCTCGCCTCGATCTACCGGCAGGCGGTGGAGCGTGCCTTCGATCGGCGGCTCGGTGTCTATCTGCGCACGCTGGTCGCCGACGTCGCCTCGCCGGAGGAAGCGGGCGACAAATTTCCGCAATCGCTCGGCGAGCCGCTGTTCGAACTGCCGCTGTCGGGTTGGTACTGGCAGGTAACGCGGCTCGATCCCGGCAAGCACGACGTACGCGCTTCGCGCTCGTTATGGGATGCGGGTCTGCCGCATTTGCAGGACCGCGGCGTTCCCGCCGGACCCGACGGCTCGCGCGAGGGCTATGTGGCAGGTCCGGAGGACCAGCGGCTCCGCCTGGTCGAGCGCAATATCGATCTCGGCGACGAGGGACATTATCTCGTGGCGGTCGCCGGCGATGCCGCCGAGATCAACGAGGAAACGCGTTCGTTCGACCAGGCGCTGATTGTTACCTTCTCGATCCTCGCCGTGGTGTTGCTGCTCACCACCATGTTCCAGGTGCGCTTCGGCCTTGCACCGCTCAAGCGCATTACCGACAGCCTGGCCGCCATCCGCTCCGGAACTGCCGAACGGCTGGCCGGGCAGTTTCCCGAGGAGATCGCGCCGCTTGCGCGCGAGACCAATGCGCTGATCGACGCCAACAAGGAAATCGTCGAGCGCGCGCGCACCCATGTCGGCAATCTCGCACATGCGCTGAAGACGCCGCTGTCGGTGATGGTGAACGAGGCGGCGGCGCGCGGGCGCGACCCCTTCGCCAACAAGGTGCTGGAGCAGGCCGACATCATGCGCGACCAGGTGGCGCGTCATCTCGAACGCGCGCGGCTGGCGGCGCGCCTCACCGTGGTCGGCTCGGTCACCGACGTCGAGCCGGTGGTTACCGCGCTCGCCCGCACCATGGAAAAGATCCATCGCGAGCGCGGTATCGCCATCGAGGTGCACGCCGACGCCAAGGCGCGCTTCCGCGGCGAACGGCCGGACCTGGAAGAGATGATCGGCAACCTGGTGGATAATGCCTGCAAATGGGCGTCCTCGCGGGTGGCGATCGAAGTGCTATGCGAGCGTCCCGATCCGGCAAGCGCGGGGCAGGTCGTGTACGTCGTGGTCGACGACGACGGCCGCGGGTTGTCGCCGTCCGAGCGTGAGCAGGTCGCGCAGCGCGGCAGCCGGCTGGACGAGAGCAAGCCGGGCTCGGGCTTGGGGCTCTCGATCGTGGTCGAACTCGCCGGGCTTTACGGCAGCGAGCTCAAGCTCGGCACGGCGCCGCTCGGGGGCTTGCGCGCCGAGCTGGTGCTGCCGGCGGGGTGATGATCGGCCGCCGTTCACATTTTTCCTGCTGCCGGACTTTTGCCGGATTTCCGCCTTGTCGAAAGCTCAATGCCCCTTCTGATTATGGCAAGGCTTGGTTTTCATCGTGACGATTTTCCGGGGGCGGTCATGTCAGTGGCCAAGTTCACCACCATCGCCATTATCGGCTTCATGCTCGCCGCCTGTGCCGAAGACTCCGGGGCCGACAAGAACGCGGGAACCGGCACCCTGATCGGCTCGGGCGCTGGCGCGCCGGCCGGTGGTTTGGCGGCCACCGGGGGAACCGGAAAGCGGTCGCCGCGCGCGGTAATCAGTGCCTTGCTTGGCGGTCTGATCGGCAATCGCATTGACGCGGCGCTCGATGACGAGGACAAGCAGCGCGCCTATGCCGCGCAGTTGGACGCCCTCGATCGCGCACCGGCCGGCGCCCCGAGATCGTGGGAAAATCCCGAATCCGGCCGCCATGGCACCGTCGTACCGGGCCCCGCCTACCAGCAGGCCGGCCGTAATTGCCGCGCGTTCACCCACACCATCTATATCAACGAGCGGCCGCAGACGGCGCGCCGCACGGCCTGCCAAAATCCGGACGGTAGCTGGTCGGCGGTCGGTTGAGCGCCTTGGCCGGCGAAATCGCCGCATTGGCCGCATAAGCCGCGCATAATGCGCCTTTGTCGCGGTCGCCTGACTTTGCCCAATTCCGCCACAGTGCCGCGTGCTGTATGAAGTGCGATGACCCGAAAACAGCGACGCTTGGTCCTGATCGGCGGCAGCCTTGGCGTGCTGGGGATTGCCGTTGCGCTGGTGCTCAACGCACTGAGCGGTTCCATCGTGTTCTTCAACTCGCCGACCGACGTGATGGAAAAGCATATTGCGGCCGGCAGCCGCATTCGCATCGGCGGGCTGGTCAAGGACGGCAGCGTGCAGCGCGGCGATGATCTGCGCATTCGCTTCGAGGTCACCGACGGCCGGAACGAAGTTGCGGTGCGCTATCAGGGCATCGTGCCCGACCTGTTCCGCGAAGGGCAGGGTGTGGTCGCCGAGGGCAAGCTCGAGCCCGGCGGAATCCTCGTTGCGGATACCGTGCTCGCCAAACATGATGAACGCTACATGCCGCGTGAGGTGGTCGACGCCCTGAAGAAATCCGGTCGTTGGGAAGAGACCAGCGGCGGGCCGCCGGGAGGCAAAACGCGATGATACCGGAACTCGGCCACTATGCCCTGGTGCTGGCGCTGGCGCTCGGCCTGTTCCAGTCGGTGGTGCCGGTGATCGGCGCGCGCGCCAACGATGCCGCACTGATGCGGCTCGCCTCTTCGACCGCATTGATGCAGTTCGTTTTCGTGGCGATCTCGTTCGGCGCGCTCGGGCTTTGCTTCCTCACGTCGGACTTTTCGCTGGTGACGGTCGCCGAAAACTCGCATTCGCAAATGCCGTTGATCTATAAATTCACCAGCATGTGGGGCAATCACGAAGGCTCCATGCTGTTGTGGGTGCTTATCCTGTCGCTGTTCGGCGCGCTGGTGGCGGTCTTCGGCGGGAATCTACCGGCAAGCCTGAAGGCAAACGCGCTCGCGGTGCAGGCGTGGATCGCGGTCGCCTTTTATCTTTTCATTTTGCTCACCTCGAACCCGTTCTTGCGGTTGGCGCAGCCGCCGATCGAGGGGCGATCGCTCAACCCGATCCTGCAGGACCCCGGTCTCGCCGTGCATCCGCCGTTGCTTTATCTCGGCTATGTCGGCTTCTCGATGGCCTTCTCCTTCGCCATCGCCGCGCTGATCGAAGGCCGCATCGACGCCGCCTGGGCACGCTGGGTGCGGCCGTGGACGCTGATGGCGTGGATGTGCCTGACGATCGGCATCGCCGGCGGCTCGTACTGGGCCTATTACACGCTGGGCTGGGGCGGCTTTTGGTTCTGGGACCCGGTGGAGAATGCCTCGCTGATGCCGTGGCTTGCCGGCACCGCACTGTTGCATTCCGCGGTGGTGATGGAAAAGCGCAATGCGCTGAAAGTGTGGACCATCCTGCTCGCCATCCTGACCTTCTCGCTGTAGCTGATCGGCACCTTCCTGGTGCGGTCCGGCGTACTCACCTCGGTACATTCCTTCGCCAACGATCCGCGGCGCGGCGTGTTCATCCTCGCCATCCTGGTGCTGTTCATCGGTGGCAGCCTTTCGCTGTTCGCCTGGCGCGCTTCCGCGCTCAAGCAGGGCGGCCTGTTCGCGCCGATTTCGCGCGAGGGCGCGCTGGTGTTCAACAATCTGTTTCTCACCACCTGCTGCCTGACCGTGCTGGTGGGCACGCTTTATCCGCTGGCGCTGGAAGCGCTCACCGGCGCCAAGATCAGCGTCGGCGGGCCATTCTTTAATCTCACCTTCGGTCCGCTGTTCCTGATGCTGATGTGCGCCATGCCGTTCGGTCCGTTGCTGGCGTGGAAGCGCGGCGACCTCCTCGGCGTGTCGCAGCGGTTGCTGACGGCCTTCGCCATCGGCATCGCCGCGGTAGCGATTGCCTTCGCCGCAGAGGGCGGCGGTTCGGTGCTCGCGCCATTCGGCGTGGGCCTGGCATTTTTCGTGATATCCGGCGCGGTGGTCGATCTGGCCGAACGCACCGGTCTTTTCCGTCTGCCGCTTGCGCGCGTGGTCAATCGCGCGCTCGGTCTGCCGCGCTCGACCTGGGGTACGGCGGTGGCACATTTTGGCATCGCGCTGTCGCTGCTCGGTATCGTCGGCGCGGCCGCCTGGGGCGCCGAGCGTATCGTCGCGTTGAAGCCCGCGCAGACCGTGTCGATATCCGGCTACGATTTGAGTTTCGACGGGCTCGTGCAGCGGCCGGGACCGAACTACAGCGAGCAGCTGGCGAAGTTCACGGTACGCGAAGGCGGCACGGTCGTCGGCGTGATGCAGCCGTCAAAGCGCAGCTTTGCCGCGCGCGAGACTTCCACCAACGAGGCCGCGTTGATGGCGCGCGGCGCCGGCCAGCTCTATTTGTCGCTGGGCGATTTAAACGCCGACGGCTCGATCGCCATCCGGCTCTATTATAAGCCGCTGGTGTTGCTGATCTGGCTCGG
Organism: Pseudolabrys sp.; assembly: GCA_050725955.1. Classification (GTDB taxonomy): domain Bacteria; phylum Pseudomonadota; class Alphaproteobacteria; order Rhizobiales; family Xanthobacteraceae; genus Pseudolabrys. The sequence goes on from JBOHII010000194.1 coordinate 6,256, forward strand.
TGCGGTGGTGATGATGTTCGGCGGCGCTTTGTCGCTGTCCGACCGGCGGCTGCGCGTCGGCGCGCCCAAGCCGGCGGCGAAATCCGCGCTGCAACCGGCGGAGTAAAGCGCGATGCGCCGATTGGCCTTGATCGTCTTGCTGGCTGCGCTCGCCGTCCCGGCCTTCGCCGTGGAGCCGGACGAAATCCTGAAAAACCCGGTGCTGGAAGCGCGCGCGCGCGAAATTTCCAGTGAACTGCGTTGCATGGTCTGCCAGAACCAGTCGATCGACGATTCCGCCGCCCCGCTCGCCCGCGACCTGCGGCTCTTGGTGCGCGAGCGGCTGCAAAAAGGCGACAGCGACAGCCAGGTGCTCAACTTCCTCGTGGCGCGCTATGGCGAATTCGTGCTGCTCAAGCCGCGCTTCGAACTGCAGACATTGCTGTTATGGGGACTGCCACCGGTCGCGCTGATCGGCGGTCTGATTGCGCTCCTGCTGACGGCGCGCCGCCACCAGAACGCGAATTTGCAGGCGCCGGCGCTGTCGGCCGCCGAACAGCAGCGGATTGCGACTTTGGTCGAGCCCCGGGCCGACTGAGCTTTGCTTAATCTATTGATTTTCAATAATTAAATTTTTTTCTACCTTACAAATATTTAATCCGCCCGACAGGACGCTGTAAGGCGCATCCGCCCATCTTCGGGTTTGACACGGCGCGCAAACGCGCCCCCCGAATTGAGATGGAGATTTTGTGATGACCCTGAGCGCTCCCCCCGCTCTTACACCTCCCGAGAAATCTGCTCCCCCCAAGAAGTCGCGCACGCTTTCGGCGCTCCGCGCCATTTTGCTCGCCAGCACCGTTCTGAGCCTTGGCGCCGCCGCACTGATCGTCGGCCCCGGCCTCAACCTGCCGAGCGGCTATCCGACGGCACAGGCGCAGAACCTGAGCGAGCAAGCGCACAAGCTGCAGGCCCCGATCGGATTTGCCGACATCGTCGAGAAGGTCAAACCCGCGGTGATTTCGGTGCGCGTCAAAGTCGACGGCGGACCGCAGACCACCGGTTTGGGCAACAATGAAATCCCGCCGGGCCTGCGCGAATTCTTCCGCCGCTTTGGCATGCCCAACATGCCGGACAATCCGCGCGCCATGCCGCACTGCCATAATATCATCACCGGCCAGGGTTCCGGCTTCTTCATTTCCGCCGACGGCTATGCGGTGACCAACAATCACGTGGTCGAGAAGGCTGAGAACGTCACGGTCACGACCGACGACGGCAAAGTCCACAAGGCCAAGGTGATCGGCACCGATCCGCGCACCGACCTCGCGCTGATCAAGGTCGAGGACGGCCCGTTCCCCTATGTGAAGCTCTCCGATAAACCGCCGCGCATCGGCGATTGGGTGATCGCGGTCGGCAATCCGTTCGGCCTCGGCGGCACGGTGACGGCCGGTATCGTCTCGGCCCGCGGGCGCGACATCGGCGCCAGTGCCTATGACGACTTCATCCAGATTGACGCGCCGGTGAACAAGGGCAACTCCGGCGGCCCGAGCTTTGATACCGAAGGCAATGTTATCGGCGTCAACACCGCGATCTTTTCGCCCTCCGGCGGCTCGGTCGGTATCGCCTTCGATATCCCCGCCGACACCGTCAAGAGCGTGATCACCCAGCTCAAGGACCACGGCTCGGTCACGCGCGGTTGGATCGGCGTACAGATTCAGCCGGTGACGCAGGATATCGCCGACAGCCTCGGCCTCAAGAAAGCCGAAGGCGCGCTGGTCGCCGAGCCGCAGAAGGACAGCCCGGCGGTGAAGGCCGGCATTGAGGCCGGCGACGTCATCACCGCGGTCGACGGAAAACCGGTCAAGGATGCCCGCGATCTCGCCAGGAAGATCGGCGCGCTGGCGCCGAAGACTTCGGTCAAGCTCGCAGTGCTGCACAAGGGGTCGGAAAAAACCGTCACCCTGACGCTCGGTGAAATGCCGAACACGAAGGAAGCGCGCGCCGGCAGCTCCGAGGACAATGACAGCGGCACCGTCGATCTCGCCAAGCTCGGCCTTACGCTTGCTCCGGCCACCCGTGTCGCCGGCGCCGGCAGCGAAGGGGTTGCGGTCACCGGCGTCGACTCCTCGGGGGTCGCCGCCGATCACGGCTTCTCCACCGGCGATGTAATCCTGGAAGTCGCCGGAAAATCCGTTTCGACGCCGGAAGACGTGCGCAAGATGATCGCCAGCGCACGGACCGACGGCAAGCGCACCGTGCTGTTGCGGGTGAAATCGGGTGACAACACCCGCTTTGTCGCCCTGCCGGTCGGTCGCGGCTGAGTAAACAGTTAGGGGCGTGCTGCCGGCATCCGTCGCCCCCGCCGGCAGGACACCTCAAACGGGACGGGCCTCGTGCCCGTCCCGACATAATCCGGAGAGTCGCCGGGCCGGAAGGTCCGGCGGCTTTCCAAACGAACTCCAACCCTGGCATCCGTCGCCCCCGCTGGGGTGGGGTCGTAGAGGGGGTGGCGGGCCAAATCCGCCACCCCCTCGCGTACGTCCGGGGGCAAAGCGTGCTGCGCAGCGCCGCCTTTAGCGGCTGATTCAAAAGGGGGCGACCGAGGCGAGGAGCAACCTGCCTCGAATTCACTGGATTTGGTGTGTCCGATGCCCACTTATGCGGATATTCAAGGGGCTCGCGCTTTCGGCCGGATGGCCGAGGCGCAACCGGATCGGGTCACCATGCGCCTTCTGGTCATCGAGGACGACCGCGACGCCGCCGACTATCTGGTCAAGGCGTTCCGTGAGGTCGGGCATATCGCCGACGCCGCGACTGACGGCGAAGATGGTTTGGCCATGGCACTCGACGGCGAATATGACGTGCTGATCGTCGACCGCATGCTGCCCAAGCGTGACGGCCTGTCGGTGATCGGCACCTTGCGCGATAAAGGCATCGAGACGCCCGCACTCATCTTGTCCGCGCTCGGCCAGGTCGACGACCGCGTCAAGGGTCTGCGCGCCGGTGGCGATGACTACCTGCCAAAGCCTTATTCGTTCACCGAACTTCTGGCTCGCGTCGAAGTGCTTTCGCGCCGGCGCGGGTCTCGCCAGGAAGAAACCGTGTTGCGGGTCGGCGATCTTGAGCTCGACCGGCTATCTCATCAGGTGCGCCGGGGCGAGGACGAGATTTCGCTGCAACCGCGCGAATTTCGCCTGCTGGAAT
>JBOHII010000195.1:0-8848 GCA_050725955.1 Pseudolabrys sp.
GATCAGCGAGAGGATGCCGGTGACGATCAGGCCCTTGTAGAGCGCGCCCATGATCGACTGGCTCGCCGGCAGCTTGACGAAGAAGGTGCCGACAATCGAAGTAATAATGCAGACGCCGCCGATGGCGAGCGGCAAGGTCATCATCTGCAGCAGGATCGGCGTGCTGGCGAAGAAGATCGAGGCCAGCACCATGGTGGCGACCGTGGTCACCGCATAGGTCTCGAACAGGTCGGCGGCCATGCCGGCGCAGTCGCCGACATTGTCGCCAACGTTGTCGGCGATGGTCGCCGGATTGCGCGGATCGTCTTCCGGAATGCCGGCTTCGACCTTGCCGACCAGATCGCCGCCGACGTCGGCGCCCTTGGTGAAAATACCGCCGCCGAGCCGGGCGAAGATCGAAATCAATGAGGCGCCGAAGCCGAGGGCGACCATGGCATCGATGACGGTGTGGTCGTTGGGCGCCTTATGCAGCGCGCCCGTGAGGAAGCCGAAATAGAGGGTGACGCCAAGCAGTGCCAGGCCCGCCACCAGCATGCCGGTGATGGCGCCAGCCTTGAAAGCGATCTCCAGCCCGCCGGCGAGCGACTTGGTCGCCGCCTGCGCCGTGCGCACATTGGCGCGCACCGACACGTTCATGCCGATGAAGCCGGTCGCGCCCGAAAGGACAGCACCGATGGCGAAGCCGACGGCGACCAGCCAGCCTAAAGTCAGCCCGATGATGACGAAGATCACCACGCCGACAATGCCGATGGTGGTGTATTGGCGCTTGAGATAGGCCTGCGCGCCCTCGCGCACGGCGGCGGAAATTTCCTGCATCTTTGCGCTGCCGGCGTCGGCGCGCAGCACCGATCCGGTGGCCCAGATGCCATAGAGGATCGCGAGCACCCCGCAGCCGACGATCACCCACAATGTATTCATGGTGGCCTCATCCTCGATTTTGAAATGGCAGGCGGGAAAAACGCTCCCGCCGGCGCCAGGAGCGTCGAGGATGGCCGCTTGTTAAGGGCGCTTCACCCCGACCGGAAAAGCGCGTGGATATAGCCAAAAAGGCGGCGGTAAGGCAACGCCGGAAAGCTCCGGGATTTCCCTTATCAACGGGCGCGTGGAGCGACTCAGACCGGCGCCATTCGATTGCGCGTCGAAAGCCAGACCAACATGGCGCCAGCCACGAAAATGGTCGGGAAAATGGCCTCATTGATCGCCGTCCAGCCCAGATATTCGAGGATCTGGCCGGACGAGAAAGAACTCAGCGCCATGCTGCCGAATATAAGAAAGTCGTTGAAAGCCTGCACCTTGTTGCGTTCCTCGGGCCGGTAGCACTTGGCCACCATGTTGGTGGCGCCGATGAATGCGAGATTCCAGCCGAGGCCGAGCAGCACCAAAGCGGTCCAGAAATGCGCCACCGTGACGCCGGCAATGCCGACCACCGCGGTCAAGGCGATCAACCCCAGGCCGATCCCGGTAATGCGCTCGACCCCGAAACGCACGATCAGCCCGCCGGTGATGAAGCTCGGCGCATACATCGCCAGCACATGCCACTGGATGCCGAGCGTGGCGTCGGTGACCGAATGGCCGCAGCCGACCATGGCGAGCGGCGCCGAGGTCATGACGATGTTCATCATGGTGTAGCTTGCGATCCCGCAGGCGGCCGCCACAATGAAACGGGGATTGCGTACAATCTCAGGGAGCGGCCGCGCATTGTCGGCGCGTCTTGCCGGCAGCGGTGGAATTTTCACGAACACAAGCACGGCCGCGGCGATCAATGCGCAAGCGGACTGGCCGAGATAACTGGCGGCGAACATGTAGGGCGGCAGCAGGTCCTTGGTGAAGATGACGAGCTGCGGCCCGATCACCGCGGCGAACACGCCGCCGGCCAGCACCCAGGACACCACCTTGGGCCGGAACGCCTCACTCGCAGTATCGGCGGCGGCAAAGCGGTAGGACTGGTGCGCGGCGGCATAAAGCCCACCGCAAAATGTGCCAAGGAGCAGCAGCCAGAAGCGGCCGTTGATCACCGCCGAATAGGAGATCAGCCCGGACACAATGCCGAACAGCGATCCGGTCTGCAGTGCGAAGCGCCGGCCGAAACGACGGGCGAGCGCGCCGACCGGCAGCGTGCCGACCCACATGCCGAGCACCATGGCCGTTATCGGCAGCGTGGCGAGGCCTTTGTCCGGCGCCAGCGTCGCCCCGACGATCGAGGCGGTCGAGACAATGACGGTGTTATTGCCGCCGGCGAGCGCCTGCGCGACCGCCAGCACCACCGCATTGCGCCGCGCTAGAGCATCGTCGACGGTGCCGTAAAGGGCAGGTTCGGCGACCGCCGACATGAAGGATTTCCCGTGAAAACCGTTGGCTTATTAACGGCCGCCGCGCAATACCGCTACTGCCGGCCGCGCAGGGCAGCGTTGCCGGACAGACTAATCGTTGCGGTCGAAGCGCCAGGCGCCGGGATGGCGGATGATGGCCTCGCGCGCCTCATCGAGCGAGCGGGCGCCGATCTGGCCGAGCGAGGAACGTAATTCGTCGATGTAGAGATCGATCAGATGGCCCGGCCCGGCATCGCCAAGCGCGCCGACCGCCCACAGGAATGACTTGCCGGCAAAGGCCGCGTCGGCGCCGAGCGCCAGCGCCCGCATCACGTCCTGGCCCGAGCGGATGCCGCTGTCGAGCACGACGGTCGCCTTCCTGCCGACCGCCGAGACGATCGCCGGCAGCACGTCGATCGAGGGCGCCAATGCCTCGATCTGCCGCCCGCCGTGGTTCGACACCCAGACGCCTTCGATACCGAGCGCCACTGCTTTTTCGGCGTCGGCCGGGTGCAGGACGCCCTTCACCAGCATTGGCCCTTTCCAGCGATCGCGATAGCGCTTGATTTCCTCCCACGAGAACACGCCGCCCATGTTCTTGCGCGCGAAGGTGATGACCTCGTTGGTGCTGCGCGCGCCGCCGGCATATTGCCGGATGGTGGCAAAGCGTGGGTAGCCGTTGCGCAACAGCGCCAACAGCCACTTCGGCCGCACCGCCATCTCGTACAGCATGCGCAGGTTGGGACGGAATTCGCGGCCCAAGCCGGCGTAACTTTCGCGGGTGCGCGTTGTGCGCACCGGCACGTCGATGGTGAGCGCCAACGCCTTCACGCCCGCGGCCGTTGCCCGCTTGATGAGGTCGAAGCCGATGGCATGATCGTTCTGGAAAAACCGGTAGAGCTGCAGCCAGAACACGTCAGGCGCGACCTTGGCGACGTCCTCGATCGTGGCGCCGCCGGCGACGCCGAGCGTGTAGGGCACGCGCGCGCGCTGCGCCGCCTTCGCCATGATCAGATCGGCGCCCGGCCACACCAGCGAGGGCCCGCCCATCGGCGCGATCCCGATCGGCGCCGCATAGCGGGTGCCGAACAGCAACACGTCGGTCGGCGGCACCGTTGTGATGGCGCCGTAGCGCGGGACCACTTTGATGGCATCGAAGGCTGCCCAATTCTGCTGAATGCCGGCGTCGGCGCCGGCGCCGGTGTCGCCGTATTCGAACGAGAAGCGCGGCACGTTCTTCGGCGCCCGCGCACGCAAGTAAGCCGAACTGGGGAATTGTCGATGCAGCGCTTCGAAATTAGGCCCGATCCCCTCGGGGAAGTGCCCGACTTCTTTTTTATCCGGCATGTCGTGCATGACGTCTCCCGCTCCCCAATTCGTTTTCTTATTATACCCTGCCCGCGCGCGCCAAGTCCCGGCGAATTCAGAAATGGCTGAAGGAAGCGCGTTTAAAGGTAAGCGGCCTGCCGCTCTCCCCGAGAAAGCGGACGCCGCTGCCGGCCTTGATCGCGCCGATTTCAGTCACCTCGACCCCGGCCGCTTTTGCCGCGGCGCGGAAGCTTTCCGCCTTGCCCGCCGGCATTGTGCAGAAAATTTCGTAATCGTCGCCGCCGGTAAGCACCGTTTCCAGCATGGCCGGGTCTGCGGTGGTCACCGCCTTTGCCGCGGCGGACAATGGGACCCGTGCGACCTCGATCTCGGCCGCGACCTGCGAAACCCGCGCGAGCTTGGCGACATCGCCGGCCAGCCCATCGGACACGTCCATGGCAGCCGTAGCGTGCGTGCGTACGGCTTCCGCCAGAGCGTTGCGCGGCTGCGGCAAAAGATAGCGCGACAGCAGATGCTCGCGCTGCGCGCCGCTAAGCTTCCAGGGCGCGCCTTTGCGCAGAACAACGCCGAGCGCGGCATCGCCGATGCTGCCGCTGACGAACACCCGGTCGCCGGCTTGAGCCCCGGCGCGGCGAACCATGGTGCCCTCCGGCACGCTGCCGAACATGGCGACGGACACCGTGATCGGACCCGGCGTGCGGTCGGTATCGCCACCGAACAACGGGCAGCCATAGAGCGCAGCGTCCTCGCCCAGACCTTGCGCGAAGCCGGCAAGCCAGTCGTCATCAATCTCCTCGGGCAGCGCCAACGACAAAAGGAAGCCGAGCGGTCTGGCGCCTTTGGCCGCGAGATCCGACAGGTTCACCCGCAGCGCCTTTCGCGCCACGTCGCGCGCGGCATCCTCGGCAAAGAAGTGCACCCCGCCGACAATCGCATCGGTTTTGAGCACGAGATCGCAGCCCGCCGGGGGTTTGATGAAAGCGGCATCGTCGGTAAGCCCGAGCGCGCCGGGATGCGTCGCGAGCGGCGCGAAGTAGCGCGCGATCAGACGGTCTTCGCCCGACGCATCGTCGGCCATGACATCACCCGGTAAATTCCGCCGCGCGCAGCTTGCGCGCCAGGGAATCCAGCACGGCGTTGACCATGCCGGTTTCGTCGCGCTCGACGAAAGCGGCGGCCACGTCGGCATATTCCGCCACCGCCACGCGCGCCGGCACATCGCGGCGGTGGTCGAGTTCGTAAGCTCCCGCGCGCAGCGCCGCGCGCAGAACCGCCTCAATGCGTTTGAGCGGCCAGCTTTTGGCCAGCGCCTCGTCGATCAGCGGGTCGAGCTTGCGCTGCTCGCGCACCACGCCGGAGACAATATCGCGGAAGAACGCCGCCTCGGCCGGCAGATATTGCTCACCTTCGACCTCGCGCCCGATCCAGTGGCTCTCGAATTCGGCGAGAATCTCGTTCAAGCCGGTGCCCGCGAGATCCATCTGGTAGAGCGCCTGCACGGCGGCGAGCCGTGCGGCGCCGCGCCGGTTCGCCTTGCGCGCATCCTTGTCGGCGGCTGGCGCACTCCTGGTCATCTATTTGCCCGCCAGGCTTTGCTTCAGCTTGATCATGGCGAGCGCGGCGCGCGCGGCGCTCGCTCCCTTGTTGCGGTTGTCGAAGGTCGCGCGCGCGAGGGCCTGGGACTCGTTGTCGACTGTGAGGATGCCGTTGCCGATGGCGAGTTGGCGGTCGATGCTCAGGTCCATCAGCCCGCGCGCCGACTCGTTCGACACCAGTTCGAAATGATAGGTCTCACCCTGGATCACACAGCCGAGCGCGACGACACCGTCGTAAGGCGCACGCTTTTTCTGCGCGGCGTCGACCGCCATGACGATGGCGGCGGGAATTTCGAGCGCGCCGGGCACCGCAATGCGCTCGTATTGCGCGCCCGCTTCGTCGAGCGTGCGCTTGGCGCCCGCGAGCAGAGCGTCGGAGATGTTTTCGTAGAATCGCGCCTCCACGATGAGTACGCGCAGCGGGGCGCGCTTTTTCGCGCCGCTTGTCTTCTTGGCCATGTTTTCAAATTCCTTGTTGAGCCGCGTGGTAGCAAGCGCGGCGCGCGTGAACAAGGGTTCTATTTCGCTTCCATCAGCCGTGCAGCGTAGCGGGCCATGGTGTCGATTTCGAGATTGACGTCACCGCCTTGCTGCAGGGCGCCGAATGTTGTCACGCCCAGCGTGTGCGGGATGATCAGCACCGAAAATTCGTCACCGTCGACCGCATTGACGGTGAGCGAAACGCCGTCGAGCGTGACCGAGCCCTTGGGCGCAATGAAACGCGACAACGCGGCCGGCGCCCGCAGGGTAAAGCGCGCCATGTCGGTCATGTCCTCGCGCGCGACCACGCGCGCCAGGCCGTCCACATGGCCTGCGACCAGATGGCCGCCCAGTTCGTCGCCGAGTTTGAGCGACCGCTCGAGATTGACACGGCTGCCGTGCCGCCATCTTCCGACCGTGGTCACCGCAAGCGTTTCCGCCGCGGCGTCGACCGCAAACCACGTCCTGCCATCCTCCTCGCCCGCGCCCGCCACCGTCAGGCAAACGCCGGAACAGGCGATCGAAATGCCCTCGATCAGTTCGGCGCGCGGATAGGCGCAGGCGATGGTGACGCGATGCAGATTGTCGGCGCGCGGCTTGACCGACCGCACCTCGCCCACATCGGTGACGATGCCGGTGAACACGTCACACCCGGTCAAAGATTTCGAGCGTGTCGGCCCCGAGTTGTTCGCGGCCGCAAGCGTGCAACTGCCCGGTGAAACCGTCGAGCGGCATGCCGACGAGCGGTTCGATGCCATCGGCGCCCACGGTCTTTTTCCCGCGCAGCAGCGTCAGCTCATCGACCATGCCGGTGCGAGCCAATGCGCCGGCGAGTTTCGGGCCGCCTTCCACCATCAGCCGAGTGATCCCTTCGCCGGCGAGAACTTTCAGCACTTCATCGAAGTCGAGCTTGCCGCCGGTGTCGTCGACACGAAACACCTTGCAGCCCTTCTGCTGCAAAATTTCCTCGGCGATGGCCGAAGGCTTGGCGGAGGTGAACACCCAAGTCGGCGTCTCGCGCACGGTCGCCACCACCGAGGTCGCGAGCGGCAGTTTCAAGCTGGCGTCGAGCACCACCCGCACCGGCGATCGCTCGAACATGCCCGGCAGCCGGCAGGTCAATTGCGGATTGTCCGACAGCACGGTGCCGATCCCGACCATGATGGCGTCGCTTGCCGCTCGCATCTGGAACACGCGCGAGCGCGCCGCTTCGCCGGTGATGGCGACGGGCTTGCGGCCGGCGAGCCCGGCTTTACCGTCGGCCGATACCGCGAGCTTGAGCGTGACATAGGGCCGGCCCGCGGCGACGCGCATGATGTGGCCGGCGTGCGCGCGGCGCGCCTCCTCGGCGCCCAGGCCGATATCCACTGCGATGCCCTTGGCGCGCAGTTTTTCGTGACCCTGGCCGGCGACTTCCGGATTGGGATCTTCCAGCGCCGACACCACGCGCGCGATGCCGGCCTTGGCGATCGCGTCGGCGCAAGGCGGTGACTTGCCCTGATGCGAGCACGGCTCAAGCGTGACGTAAATGGTGGCACCGTGCGCCGCCTTTTTGGCGCGGCGCAGCGCCTCGACTTCGGCATGCGGACGGCCGCCGGGTTGCGTCCAGCCGCGCCCGACAATGACGCCGTCCTTGACGATCACCGCGCCGACCGCGGGATTAGGCCAGGTATTGCCAAGCCCGCGGTGACCGAGCGCGAAGGCGAGCGCCATGAAACGAGCGTCGTCCGTTTGCGCCGCACCGGTGCCCTGCACGGCAGGCATGTTCATTTGCGCGCCGTCGCGGGCTTGGTCTCGTCGCTCGACAATTCGTCGAGCGCGGCGCGGAAGTCCTTGGCCTCGCGGAAATTGCGGTAGACGGAGGCGAAACGCACATAGGCGACGTCGTCGAGCTCGCGCAAATGCTCCATCACCAATTCGCCGATAGTCTCCGAGGTGACTTCGTTTTCGCCCTGGCTTTCCAATTCGCGCACGATCTTCGACACCATCTGCTCGATACGTTCCGGCTCGACCGCGCGTTTGCGCAGCGCGATCTGCACCGAGCGCATCAGCTTGTCGCGGTCGAACGGCACACGGCGGCCGTTGCGTTTGATGACCGTGAGCTCGCGCAATTGTACGCGCTCGAAGGTGGTGAAGCGGAAATTGCAGGTGAGACAGACGCGGCGCCGGCGGATGACCGCCGAATCCTCGGTCGGCCGCGAATCCTTCACCTGCGTATCGAGACTTCCACAGCTCGGGCAACGCATGACGGGACCCCCTCCCTACTCTTCCCCGCAAGCGGGGAAGGAAACGGGGAACTACTGATAAATCGGAAACCGCGAAATCAACGCCTTCACCTTGTCGCGTACTGCGCCCTCGATCAGCAAATCCTCGTCGACCTTCTTCTGCGACAGCACGTCGAGAACTTCCACGATCATCTCACCGACCTGGCGGAATTCGGCGATGCCGAAGCCGCGTGTTGTGCAGGCCGGCGTCCCGAGACGGATGCCCGAGGTCACAAACGGCTTTTCCGGATCGAACGGGATGCCGTTCTTGTTGCAAGTGATGTGGGCGCGGCCGAGGGCGGCCTCCGCCACCTTGCCGGTTAGCCGCTTGGGCCTGAGATCGACCAACATCAGATGCGTATCGGTGCCGCCCGACACAATGTCGAGGCCGCGCGATTTAAGCGTCTCGGCCAGCGCCTTGGCGTTCTCCACCACATTGCGGGCATAGGTGCGGAAGCTCGGGCGCAACGCTTCGCCGAAGGCCACCGCCTTGGCGGCGATCACATGCATCAGCGGGCCGCCCTGCATGCCGGGGAACACCGCCGACTTAAGTTTCTTGGCGATCGCCTCGTCGTCGGACAAAATCACGCCGCCGCGCGGGCCGCGCAGCGTCTTGTGCGTGGTCGTGGTCACGACATGCGCATGCGGGAATGGCGAGGGATGCACCCCGCCCGCCACCAACCCGGCGAAGTGCACCATGTCGACCATCAGCAGCGCGCCGACCTCGTCGCAGATTTCGCGGAAACGACGGAAGTCGATGATGCGGGGATAGGCCGAGCCGCCGGCGATGATCAGCTTGGGGCTATGCTCCTTGGCAAGTTGCTCGACCTGGTCGAAGTCGATGCGGTGCGTGTCGGGAGTGACGCCGTAT
>JBOHII010000196.1:0-10218 GCA_050725955.1 Pseudolabrys sp.
GAGTGGATTCCGGGTGGCGGGGAATCGCAGTTTTCCTATGCCGCCTTGTGCGAGAAGGGCGAGCCGGTCGTCTCGCTGGTCGCGCGCCGCACCCGCCAGCATCCGATCGATTTCGGCCGCTCCAGCACCTTTGTCGAAATCATCGAACAGCCGCAGGTCGAAGAACTCTCCCGCCGTTTCTTGAAATCGATTGCCTATACCGGCGTCATCGAAATCGAATTCAAGCACGACCGGCGCGACGGGAGGTTCAAGCTGCTCGACGTCAACGGGCGCTTCTGGACCTGGAACGGGATCGGGCCGCTGGCCGGCATCGATTTTCCTTATCTCGCCTGGCAGCAGGCGCTCGGCAAGACGATCGAGCCGGCCCGCGGCCGGCCCGGCGTGGCCTGGATGCACGCCAGCCGCGATATCGTCGCCGCCTATCAGGAAATGGCCAGCGGCGGTCTGACGCTCGGGCAATACCTCAAGAGTTTCCGCCAGCCGCTGGTATTTGCAAATTTCGCCTTGGACGACCCGATGCCGGCGATTGTCGAATTGCCGGTGGCGGCCTGGAATCGTTTCGCCGGCGGCCGGCTCGGCAAATTTCACCTCGCATTGGCGCAAAAGATCGCGCGCTGGTTCGGCGCCGCTCGCAGCCGTATCGCAAGTTAGCGCGGCGCCTACGCCCGCGCGGCCTCCGCCAGCAATCCGAACACCGAAAATACCAGCGGCTTGCGTTCGAGATTATAGATCTCGACCTCGCGCGCGGCGCGATTGACCTTCTCCCAAGTCTCGGCAACGCGCGCCAGCGCCGGCCTTGCCTGCGTGCCATTGCCGAGCCGTGCCGACAGCCAGCCGTTGACCAGGTCCATGAAGGCGGCGAGCGTCGCCGGCTCGCTGCCGCCGAGCGCGTCGCCCAGCGCATGCAACGCGCGCGGATCGGGATCGGGCAGCTGCGCGAACAGGTCGAGCACGCGCTGGCGCAAGGCAAGCGCCGGACCCTCGAGCAGGCCGAGGGCGCGACCGGCGCTGCCGTCGGCGGCGGCCGCCGCGTTATGCACCCCGGCGTCGTCGGCATTGCGGCCGGTTGCCGCGGCGACGGCGTGCGCCACATCGGCGGCATCGAGCGGGCGCAGCAACAGACGCCGGCAGCGCGAGCGGATGGTGGCCAGTTCGCGGCCGGGCGCATGGCTCACCAGCAGCAGCAGCGTGCGCGGCGGCGGCTCTTCGAGGACTTTCAAGAGTGCATTGGCGCCCTCGCGTTGCAGATCATCGACCGCGTCGACGATCGCAATGCGCCAGCCGCCTTCCCCCGCGGTCGAGCCGAAGAACGGCACCGCGCGCCGCACGTCGTCGACCCGGATCACGGTGTAGAGTTTGCCGGTGTCTTCGTTGATCACCCGTTCCAGCACCAACAGATCGCCCTGCGCCTGCGCGGCAATGCGGCGCGCCACCGGATGGTCGGGCTCGACCGCCAGCGAACTCGCGTTCTGCACGGCGGGCGCGGCCGCGTCGGGATGCGCGAGCACGAAACGCGTCACGCGGTAGGCGAGCGTCGCCTTGCCGATCCCGGGCGGCCCGCCGATCAGCCAGGCGTGCGGGATGCGGCCGCCCTTGTAGGCATCGAGCAGCGCGCGTTCGGCGGCGGCATGGCCGAACAGCGCCGTGGTCTCGCGCGGACGCAAAATATCGTTGTCGTCACCGCGCTCACTCATGGCGCCGCCGTTTCCGCCAGGCGCTTTTCGGGAAGCAGGCGCTGCTCGACGATGGACCAGATGCGTTCCGCCACCACCTCGCGCGGGGCACGGCCGTCGACGACGACGACGCGCTTGGGTTCTTTTTCCAGCAGCGCGGTATAGGCGTTGCGCAGCGCCTCGTGAAATTCGAGCGATTCGGCCTCGAAGCGGTCGGTGGTCCCGGTACCGCGCCGGCGCTTGGCGCGCGCGAGGCCGACGGTCGCCGGCACGTCTAGGATAAAGGTGAGGTCGGGCATGGCGGCGCCGACTGTCAGCCGTTCGAGACCGCGGATCAATTTGGCGTCGACCTTGCCGATCGCGCCTTGGTAGACGCGGGTCGAATCGATGAAGCGGTCGCTGACGACCCATTTGCCGTCGATCAGCGCCGGGCGGATGGTGGTGCGCACGTGATCGTCGCGCGCGGCCGCGAACAGGATCGTTTCGGTTTCGGCGCCGAGCGGCTTGGCGAGGCCGGAGAGCAAAATGTGGCGGATGATCTCGGCGCCCGGCGAGCCGCCCGGCTCGCGCGTGAGCACCACCTCGATGCCGAGCCGCTCGAGGCGTTTGGCCAGCGCCGCCGCATGGGTCGACTTACCGCTGCCTTCGCCGCCTTCGAAGGTGATGAATCGTCCGCGCATCAAATCATCATAGCCGCTCGGCGCCGGCGCGGAACAGCGCGATCACCGTTTCGGTCACCGCATCGAAGGCGCGCTGGGAAATATTGCCCCTGCCCACGCTCGTGGCGGCTTTGAGCGGCATTTGCAGCACCAGTCTGTCGTCGCGCCAGACCTTGAGCTCGCCGATCTCCTGGCCTTTGGCGACCGGCGCCGGCACCGGGCCGCGATAGGCGATGCGCGCGATCAGCTTTTCGCCGCCGCTTTTCGGCACCATCAGTTTTACCGTGCCGTCCGCCAGCAGCGGCACGGTGCCGCTGGCGCCGCCAAAGACTTTGGCCGATCCGATAAACTGACCTTCGGCGAAAAGATTTCGTTGCTCGAAGGTGCGGAAACCCCACTCCAGCAGTTTCTTGCCCTCGTCGGCGCGTTCCTTGGCGTCCTTGGCGCCATTGATCACGACGATCAGGCGCAAGCCGTTTTGCACCGCCGAGCCGACCAGGCCATAGCCGGCCTCCTTGGTGAAGCCGGTCTTGAGGCCGTCGGCGCCGTCAACCGCGCCGAGCAGCGGGTTGCGGTTCTGCTGACGGATCTTGTTCCAGGTGAATTCGGGCTGGGCGAAAATCTTATAGTATTCCGGATAGTCGAGGATGATGTGGCGCGCGAGCATCGCCAGTTCGCGTGTGGTGACGTGCTCGTTGGGATCGGGCAGCCCGTTGGAATTGGTGAATACGGATTTGGCGAGGCCGATTTCGCGCGCGCGCTGGGTAAGTTTTTCGGCGAATTCGGCTTCGCTGCCGGCGAGACCTTCCGCCAGCGCGATGCAGGCATCGTTGCCGGACTGAATGATCATGCCGTGCAGCAGGTCGTCGACCGACACCTTGCTGTGGATCGCGTCGAACATGGTGGAGCCGTGCGACGGCGCCCCACCCTTGCGCCAGGCGTTTTCACTTATCGTGTATTCGTCGGTGAGCTTGATGTGACCTTCTTTAAGCTCGTGGAACACGTATTCAGCCGTCATCAGCTTGGCGAGGCTCGCCGGAAAGATGAGCTTGTCGGGGTCGCGTTCGTACAGCACGCCGCCGTTTTCGGCGTCGATCAACATCGCGTGCGGCGCGCCGATTAGCGGTTCGTCCTTGTTGCGCGGCGCTTCCTTTTTCGGCGCCAGAGCCGCGGTCGGCTTTGCCGGCTTGTGCTCGGCCTTCGGCGCGGCAAAGGCAAACGTCCCGCAGGCGACCAGCAATGCCGCCCCCGTCAGCAATTTCCCTAGTGCGCCCGGCCGAAATGCCATGCTCAAAGCTCTCTGCACTGGCGCACCAAAGCGCGCCTCGATGCGGCTCCAATGGCGGCGATGTGGCGGAATTTTGTGGCTCAGTAAAGGCCGCGGCCTCTGATGAATCCCGCCCGTCCATCATAACGCACCACGGCATGGGCGGAAACGGGTCGCTGCACGGCGTTCAAGCGGACCTGCCGTTACGGCCTACGCATTGCATTTAACCGCATGAGCAATCGCAACGACGGAATTTGCCCGATCAAGGCCTTGGCCAGCGATTCACCGGATTTGTATTGTGCGGCCAAATCCGGCGTCGCCGGCTCGCTCGCCATGTCGGGTGGCGGTAAGCGGATGGCGTAGTTCTGCCGCAGCCAACGGCAATCGGCCTCGGCAATCTCCATGAAGCGCTGAAGATTGTGCGTTCCGAGGCGCACGGGGTCGCCC
The DNA here is from genome assembly GCA_050725955.1 of Pseudolabrys sp. Taxonomy (GTDB): domain Bacteria; phylum Pseudomonadota; class Alphaproteobacteria; order Rhizobiales; family Xanthobacteraceae; genus Pseudolabrys. Next base: position 4,047 of record JBOHII010000196.1, read on the forward strand.
GTGCGGTCTTCACCGGTTCGTTCAAGCAGCCGGCGGGCGCGCCAGCGCACGAATCCTGCCGACGCCCAGCGCATCCGATTGCCGAAGGCAAGCATGGGACCGCCTCGCCACAGCGCCAGGTTCACCAGGCGCAAGGCTTCGGTCGCGCGCGCGTCGTAGGATTTGTTATCCCAATAGTTTGCCGCGTTGCCGACCGGGATCGCCGCGGACACGAGGTTTCGGCGCAAGGTCTCGACGATGTTTGGCCCGGCCTCATAGGCGAATACGCACATTTTATCCGTGCCAAAAACCCGCTCCCAAGCGGAGATGGTTTCGCGATAACGGATATAGCGGTGGTCCGGGGTGAGGATCTCGTCGCAATATTCGTCGACGGTCAGGTGGCGCCCCGCCAGGATGCTTTGCGCATAGGCTGAGCAGATGCGCGGCGCATGCGCGCGAACGACCACGGCGATGCGGCAATCGTAACCGGCGAAGTCGGCGGCGAGTCGCTCGATCTCCGGTTCGCGAAATCGCGACGAGAAATGTTCGGCGCTGAGCAAAACGGTGTCGCAGGTGTTGCGGTCGATCTCGCGAAAAAGCGAGGCCAATACGGCCGGCCGCGCTCGGCGCCGCATATGAATGCTCAGGTCGCGGTATGGCAGGTAGCAGGCGACCAACGGTGCGTGACTGTATCGCGCAAACGCCAGACTTTTTCCCGGATAAAGCACCGAGTATTGCCGCAGCAGCCGGCGATTGTCGGTGCAAAATCGTTGAAAGGAATCGGTGCCGGTCTTTTCCAGGCCGATGTGAAATATAAGCTTCGGTTTCATCGCGGGCCGGACACAATTGAAGCGCGGCGCGACGGCGCGCGCGATCGTGGCAAATTATTGCAGCGGAGATAAAAGGCGCCGGCTCAGTAAAGGCCGCGGCCGCTCATGAATCCCGCATGCCCATCATAACGCACCGGGGCATAGGCGGATACCGGCGAAGCCTCCGGCGCGTCTTGCGCCCGCGCGGCGGCGGCGAGTTCGACGGTCGGCGCTGCCGCCGCCGGCACGTCGCGGGCACCCTGGCCCAGTCCGAACGGCCGATCGGGCGGTGGCGGCACCTGCGCCGGCAGTTCGGCCATGCGGCGAGTGTCGAAATAGCTCGGCACGTACGGGCTGTTGGAAGCAACCAGCACCGGCGCCGGCATGCCCGGCTCGCGCAAGGTCGCCGCCAGCTTGCGGTCGTCGGAGCCTTGCAGCGGCGCGCGCCCGACATATTGGACTTTCACCTTGGTCACGCCCTCGCCGTAGAAACCGAGCAGCTTGGCGGTGCGCACGGAAACGTCGATGACGCGGTTGCCCACATAGGGGCCGCGATCGTTGACCCGCACCACGATCGAGCGGTGATTGGCGAGATTGGTGACGCGCACATAAGACGGCAGCGGCAGCGTCGGATGCGCCGCCGAGAGCGAATTCATGTCGAAGATTTCGCCGTTGGCGGTGTAACGCCCATGGAAATCGTCGCCATACCAGGAGGCCATGCCGACAGCGCTGTAATTGACGTTTTCGGCGGGCACATATTCGCGGCCGGCCACCACATAGGGCTTGCCGATCCGGTAGACACCGCCGCCCTTGGGCACCGGCTGGCCCGGCTCGATGACGCGGGCGCTGGCATGCACGCCATATTTGGGATCGAGGCGGCTGCTGAGGCTGCTGGAGCAATTGGCGAGCGCCAAGCAAGCGGCACCCAGCCCGAGCAGGCACGCGATGCGGCTCAATCGGCCGTTGCCCCCGAATCCGCCCATCCTGCCGATAATCCCCGGTGCGAAGCCGTTACAATAGCCTGCGGCGGCCGTTCCGTGAACATACCTCGCAGGTGAGTGGTAAACAATTGGTTCCACTGCACCTTTGGCGGCATCCCGGCGGCAGGCCCCGGCATAGCCAAGCCGGCGCGCGCTTGCAAGTGCGGCGGCCTTCGACCATGTGATTATCGTTTGGGATGGGTGGCCGCTCTGCGGCGCCGACGGCAATTCGAGCGGGGTTTTGGGTTTGAATCACAATATGACCGCCGCCGAGGTTGTCGCATCGGCCATCGAATGCTTTCGACTGGGCAAATTCGGCGAAGCGGAGGCGCTCTGCCGGCAAGTCGTCGCCGTTCAGCCGCGGCATGCCGAAGCGTTGCATGTCCTGGGTCTCGTCGCGCATGAGACCGGGCACCACGCAGCCGCGTTAAAGCATTACGACAGCGCCATCGCGCACAACGGCGCCATCGCCCAATACCACTCCAGCCGCGGCCGTGCGCTTGCCGCGTTAAAGCGGACCGAAGAAGCAAGGCAAAGCTACCGCCAGGCGATCGAGTTCAATCCCGGCCTCGCCAATGCCCATCACGGACTGGGCATGCTTGACTACGGATTGCAAGATTATGCCGGCGCCATTTGGAGTTTTCAGGCGGAAATCGCCTGCGCGCCGAATTGGTTCGCCGGACACGCGCAACTGGCCAATGCGTTGTTCCAGATGGATCAGGTGGAAGCGTCAATCGATTCTTATCGGCGTGCGCTCGCACTCAATCCGAACGACGCGGCGACGCATTCCAATCTCGGTTTGGCGTTGCAGGATCTCGATTTGCTGGATGAAGCGATCGAGCATTGCCAGCGAGCGGTCGCGCTGCAGCCGGACTTTCCGGCCGCGCATAATCATCTCGGTCTGGCGCTCCTGCGCAACGGCGATTTTGAAGCGGGTCTGGCGCATCACGAGTGGCGCTGGTGGGTCAACGATTTGCGCATGGGCGGCCATCGCTTCGAGCGGCCGCCATGGCGCGGCGAACCGCTCAACGGCGGGCGCATCCTGCTGCACGCCGAGCAAGGCATCGGCGATATGCTGCAGTTCATGCGCTATGCACCGTTGGTCGCCGCGCGCGGCGGCCACGTGCTGATCGAAGTACCGCCCGAGCTCAAACAGCTCGCCATGAGCCTTAAAGGCGTCGAGCAAGTCGTCACGATCGGCGAGACGTTGCCCGAGTTCGATCACCATTGCGCGATCATGAGTCTGCCGTTGGCGTTCGCAACCACCGTGACGACGATTCCGGCCGAGACCGCCTATCTTGCGCCGCCGGCAGCATTGCAAGCCGAATGGCGCGCGCGGCTGGGCGCAGGCGCGAGCCCGCGGGTGGGGTTGATCTGGAGCGGAAGACCGCAACATCGCCGTGACCGCGATCGCTCTATCCCGCTCGCGGCACTTGGTCTCCTCGCCGATACCGGCGCGACATTCTATTCGCTGCAAAAAGGCCCGGCCGCCGAGCAGGCCAAGACCCCACCTGCGGGCATGGTGCTGCACGAGCTAGGCGACGCGCTCACCGACTTTGCCGATACGGCAGCCGCCATGGGCGCGCTCGACCTGGTTATTTCGGTGGATACCTCGCCGGCCCATCTCGCCGGCGCAATCGGCAGGCCGTTGTGGCTGCTGCTCCCGCATGCGCCGGACTGGCGATGGCTTCGTTATCGCGAAGATAGTCCCTGGTATCCGACCGCCCGCCTGTTCCGTCAGGCGAAGCGCGGCGATTGGACGCCGGTGATCGCGCGGGTGGCAGCGGAGCTGCGCCGGTTGAGCGCCGGCGATCGCTCGGTCCTCACCCCGCCAAAAGCGGCCCATTAGAAAAACGTAACCGCGGCCAAAGCGCTCGCGGCTTCAAAAATGCCAGCCGACGCCGGCGCCGCCGCCCGCATTTCGACCATCGCTGTTGCCGCCGACCCGAACATTGGGGTCGCTTGCACAGGCCGCAAGCAGAATGGCCGCGGCGATCAACAAGCAGATCTTGCGCATGTGACGAACCCCCGGCAATGGCGACGTTGAAAATTCTCCCATCTCTTGGTCGAGCGATCAAGCCGAGCAACGGTCATTTGCGCTGCCGGAAAACGGCAAGCATATCAATGCCAGGCTTGACGCGAGAAGCATCTTCGGCGGTGCCGCCAACGAGACCGGCTGGCGGTTAAGCCAGCCGGTCTAGTTTTTGGCAGACCGCTACCGGCGGTGACGCCTGTGATGCCGGCGCAAAGGCTTTACGGGATTCAAATCGAGCCCGGTCACCGTGGCAACGACGTTGAGCCCGGTCTGTCCCTCAACGCTGACCGGTTGGAGGGCAAAAGTATTGTCGAGCCCGCCCACAAGGCCATTAGCGCCGACGCCGACACCAATCGCGGCCCCGGCCGAAACGCCAGCATACGAGCCTGCCAAGGCGCCTGGGCCCACGTGCGAAGTCGCTGCGACCACGGCCCAGCTCATGGCGACGTCGCTACTGAGACCAATTTGGGCGCCGAACCGATGGATGTTTGCTTCATAGTATTGGGCCGGGCCACCGTTTGTGGGCGTGAACACGCATTTGAAACCCCTGGTTGACACCAGAATATAGCTCGTCGATTCCGGGCTTCGGCAGGTCAACATCCCAGCCGCAACATCCGCGCGGGCCGGTTCTGGCGCTGTCAATGTGACGCCAGCCAGGGCGGCGCAAAGCGAAAGTAACGCGAGTTTTTTCATGACTTTTCCCTACATGATGGAGCCCTTGTTCCTTCATCCTGGAATGGGGCGTAAATGCGAATAACAGTCGCCGCACGTTAGGTCCAATTTGGATCCAAGCCGGCCAATGTTGCTAAAACGTTCGGGGTCGGGGTATCGCTAACTTATTGATGCTGCTGCGTGGAAGGGTGGCCGAGTGGTTTAAGGCACCGGTCTTGAAAACCGGCATACCCGCAAGGGTATCGTGAGTTCGAATCTCACCCCTTCCGCCAACAACTTCGCCGATGCCTTTGAAATGGCGCGGCATTTTTTCGGGGAGACGGAGCTTGCAACGGAAAGTCATGATCGTTTGCGCGGTAACCGGTTCGGCCGACACCCCGTCGCGTAATCCCGCCGTGCCGGTGACGCCGGCCGAGATCGCCGCCTCGGCCATCGACGCCGCCAAGGCGGGCGCGGCCATCGTCCATATCCATGTGCGTGATTTGAAAACCACGCGGCCGAGCATGGATGAGGCGCTTTATCGCGAAGTGGTGGAGCGCATTCGCGCCAGCGGCACCGATGTGCTGATCAATCTCACCACCGGCCCGGGTGCGCGTTTCATCCCGGGCGTCGACGATCCGCTCAAACCCGCGTCCGGCAGCACGCTCGCCCTGCCGGCCGCGCGCGTGCGCCACGTGGTGGCGCTCAAGCCCGACATCTGCAGTCTCGACATGGGCAGCATGAACATGGGCGGCCAGGTCTTCGTCAACACGCCGCCGCATCTCGAAGCCATGGCGATGGCGATCCGCGATGCAGGCGTGACGCCCGAACTCGAAGTGTTCGAAGCCGGCCACCTGATGCTCGCCAAGCGCATGATCGAAACCGGCCACATCAAGCCGCCCGGCATGTTCCAGATTTGCCTGGGGATTTCCTGGGGACAACCCGCCACCCCGGAGGCGGTCACCTATATGCGGTCGCTGCTGCCGCGCGACTGCGTGTGGTTTGCCTTCGGCATCTCGTTGCACCAGTTCCCGATCGCCGCTCAGACCGTGCTGCTCGGCGGTCACGTGCGGGTCGGGCTGGAGGACAATCTCTACCTGGAAAAGGGTAAGCTTACGCCGAGCAATGCCGCGCTGGTCGAGAAGGCGGCGAGGATCGTCGAAATCCTCGGCGATCAGGTCGCGACGCCCACGGATGCGCGGCAGATGTTGAAGCTGGGCGGCGGTTAGAAAGCGAGCGGGAAAAGCGTATCGATCGGCAGCAGCGGCCCGCCCCGCGTGCGGCATTGGCGCCGGCAGGAACGGTCGGCGGCGTCGGCCCGCTTGAGGCAGCGTCCCTGCCCGTCGCTCTCAACGCAGGCGGCGAGATTCCACGCCGTCACCGAGCCGCAGTCGCTCCAGCAGGCGCCGGAGGCCCGGACCGAACGCGCCCGTTTGCTGAGCGGAAACGGAGGCTGCGCAATCGGCCGGTCGTAGCGCCAGATCATCCCCTCGCCGGCATGGGCAGGCGCGCTTGCCGGCAGGAAAATGCAACCGACCAGAACCACAAGCAGCACCAAGAGCTTCATAGCGGGCCTTTCCTGCGCACGAGCATAGCGCGCCGCTCCGATCGGGCCAAATGCGGCCGAAGGCCCGGCACAGGCAGGCGGCAACTTCCGTCTGCCGCCGCCGGTTGCTATCCTGTTGGAATCGTGGGGCGAGCGTGGCTTAGGAGTACCC
>JBOHII010000197.1:0-9550 GCA_050725955.1 Pseudolabrys sp.
TCAAGCTGCGCGTGCCCAAGGGCGTTTGGCGCGTGAAGATGTTCCAGGCCTACGGCGCCAATCCGAGCCAGATGGCGCTCATGGAGGTGTTCGTCGCGCTGCAAACCGGCGTGATGGACGGGCAGGAAAATCCGCTGACCCAGATCTATTCTCAGAAATTCCAGGAAGTGCAGAAATATCTGTCGATGACCGGCCACGTCTATACGCCGGCTTATCTGACAGCCGGCGCGAGCTTCGCCCGGCTGCCGCCCGACGTGCAGAAGATCCTCGGCGACACCGCCAGGGAGATTGAGCCCGACGTGCTCAAGCTCGCCGCCAAGCTCGACGAGGAGTTGCTCGGCAAAATGAAGCAGTCCGGTATCAAGGTGAACGAAGTCGACAAGCCCGCCTTCGTCGCCGCCAGCAAGGGCATCTATGAGGAGTTCTCAAAGGATGTGCCAGCCGGCAAAGGGCTGATCGACAAGTGCTTGAGCCTCGCGGCTGGATCGTAAACGGCAGTCCGGCGCTCGGCCCCGCGCCGGGCGCCGCTTTGCCCTTTGAGTCTTTCAAGTTGTTCCCGCCCGGCCTTGCATGACGATCGCCACCGTTCAACGCATTTATGATCGCATCCTCGAGGCGATCGCGGCCGCGATGATGGGCATCGTCACGCTGATCATCGTCGCCGGCTTCGTCAGCCGCTGGGCCGGCCACTCGCTGGTCTGGTACGATGAGGTCGCCTCGATTTCGCTGTGCTGGCTGACCTACTATGCCGGCGCGCTGGCCGCGCTGCGTGGCGCCCATATCGGTTTTCCCGGCCTGGTCAACGCGCTGCCGGCAAATTGGCGCGTCGCCGCGACGCTGTTTGCCTCCGCCGTCACCATCGCTTTCTTCGCCCTGCTGGCGATCACCGGCGCCATCGTGGTGCGCGTCCTGCATGGCGATGTCCTGGTGTCGCTGCCCGATGTGTCGCAGCAGATCACGCAATCCGTGATCCCGATCGCCTCGACGCTGTTCGTCATCGCCGAACTGATCCGCCTGCCCGGCCTGCTGCGCGAGGCGCGCAAGGGACCCCTGGTCGATCACGAGATCAAGGAAGCGCTGGAGTCGGTCGGCGTCGATTCGGCCGGCGCTGCCGGCGAGGCGAAGCTGCCATGACCATCGGAGTTATGCTCATCGGGATGTTAGCGCTGGTGCTGATCAACGTGCCGGTCGCGGTAGCGCTCGCCGTGGTCGCGGTGGCGGCGATTTGGATCGTGCAGGGGCCAACCATGCTGCCGAACGTGGCGCTGGTGATGTTCCAGGGCGCCACCGATTTCCCGCTGCTGGCGGTGCCGCTGTTCATCTTCGCCGGCGGCATCATGAATGCCTCGACGATTTCGCGAAGGCTGATCAATCTCGCCACCGCCATGCTCGGCTTCATCCGCGGCGGGCTGGCGATGGTGACGGTCGGCGCCTCGATGTTTTTCGCCGAGATTTCCGGCTCGGCGGTCGCCGGCGTCGCCGCGCTCGGCACGTTGCTGATTCCGGCGATGAAGTCGCGCGGCTATTCCAAGGAATTCGCCGCGGCGATCTCGTCATCGTCGGCCAGCCTCGCCATCATCATCCCGCCGTCGATCCCGATGATCCTCTACGCCGCCATGGCGGAGGAATCGGTGGTGAAGATGTTCGTCGCCGGCTTCATCCCGGGCATTCTCGGCGGGCTGTCGCTGATGGCGATGTGCTACTACTATGCCTGGAAGAATAATTTTCCGGTCGAGCAGCGGTTCTCGCTCGCCAAATTGATCCAGGCGACCAAGGAAGCGGCCTGGGCGCTGATGCTGCCGGTAATTATTCTCGGCGGCATTTTCGGCGGCTTTGTTACGGCAACCGAAGGCGCCGGGGTCGCGGTGGTGGCCGCGCTATTCATCTCGGTTTTCATCTATCGCGATATAAATTTCAAATCTTTCTACCGCGCACTCGTCGATTCGGCCTTGCAGACCGCGGTGGTGATGCTCTTGGTAGCAGCCTCTGCGCTGGTCGGCGTGTTTCTCACCGAGAGCCAGTTGCCGCAGAACCTCGCCAAGTCGATCGTCGGCATCACCAGCAACCCCTACTTGGTGCTGCTGCTCCTCAACGTGTTTTTCCTGATTTTAGGCATGTTCCTGCATTCGGCGGCGGCGATCATCCTCACCGTGCCGATTGTGATGCCGCTGGTGCACCAGGTCGGCATCGACCCGATCCATTTCGGCCTGGTGCTCACCCTCAACCTCGCCATCGGCCAGCAGACGCCGCCGGTCGCTTCGGTGCTGATCACCGCCTGCTCGATCGCCAAGTCCGACATTTGGGAAACCACCAAGGCCAACTTCGGCTTCATCGGCGTGCTGATCGGCGTGTTGATGCTGTGCAGCTACGTGCCGTGGTTCTCGCTGGTGTTGATCCACCTGTTCTACGGCAGCTAGCCGCCGAGTTCGCGCCGCACGATCCTGGCGCCTTCGACCATCGCGCGCATTTTGCCGAACGCGACCTCCCGCGGAAGATATTTCAGGCCGCAATCGGGCGCGACGACGATCCGCTCGGCCGGCACATGCGGAAGCGCGCGGCGGATGCGCGCGGCGACGGCTTCCGGCTTCTCGATGGCCATGTCGGACAGATCGAGGGTGCCGAGAATGATGGTCTTGCCCGGCAGCTTTTCCAGCACCGCACAGTCGAGTCTGGATTGCGCCGTTTCGATCGACACCTGCTGCACCGGCGAGCCGGCAAGCTCAGGCAGGAAAGAATAGCCTTCGGGACGCTGATGGATGATGGCCGCATAGCCGAAACAGATATGCACCGCCGTCCTCCCCGTCACGCCGGCGAGCGCGGCATTGAGCCCCGCGAGGCCGAATTTGCGGGCCTTTTCCGGCCGCGCCTGCATATAGGGTTCGTCGATCTGCACCACGTCGGCGCCGGCGGCGAATAGATCTTTGATCTCAGCGTTCACCGCGGCCGCGTAGTCGAGCACCATCTGCTGCTCGTCCTTGTAAAAATCGTTCTGTGCCTGCTGCGACATTGTAAACGGTCCGGGCACGGTGATCTTGATCATGCGATCGGTATTGGCACGCAGAAATTCGACATCGCGCACTTCGACCGGATGCCGGCGGCACACTTTGCCGGTCACGCGCGGCACCGGATTGGGATGACCGGAACGGTCCAGCGCCGTGCCCGGGTTGTCGATGTCGACGCCTTCGAGTGCGGTGGCGAAGCGGTTGGAATAGCTTTCGCGCCGCATCTCGCCGTCCGTGATGATGTCGAGCCCGGCACGCTCCTGGTCGCGGATGGCGATAAGCGTGGCATCGTCCTGCGCTTGATCGAGAAATTCAGGAGCGACGCGCCATAGTTCCTTGGCGCGCACCCGCGGAGGAAATCGGCCGGCGAGTTTCTTGCGGTAAATCAGCCATTCCGGCTGCGCATAGGAGCCGATAAGCGACGTCGGCAGCAGGGGCAGCGGCATCATGTCCTCCCGGAACCTGCGTGTCTTTTGGCACGTCCTTATTCGCCGGTGAGACTATCAGTTTTCCCGTTCGCTGCCGCAACGCTCATCGCCAGCACGCGGGCGACGTGCAGCGCATCTCGATCGGTGCCGTCATGGATCTGATGCCGGCACGACGTGCCGTCGGCCACGATCAGCGCATCGGCAGGCGCCTTGCGCACCGCCGGCAGCAAGGACAGTTCGCCCATCTTTAGCGAAACCTCGATGGTGGCGGCGTCGTAGCCGAACGAGCCGGCCATGCCACAGCAGCTCGATTGCACGTTTTCGACGGCAAGATGCGGGATCAGCTTGAGCACGCTCTCGACCGCGCCCATGGCGTCGAATGCTTTCTGGTGGCAGTGGCCGTGCAGCAGCGCCTTGGTGCGCAATGGCCCGAGCGGCAGTTTCAAGCGGCCTTCCTTTTGCTCGCGGGCGAGGAATTCCTCCAGCAGCAGCGCTTGCCCGGCGAGTGCGGCGACCGCCTCGCCCTTGATGAGCGCCGGTAATTCATCGCGGAAACTCAACAGGCAGCTCGGCTCGAGTCCGATCACCGGCACGCCGCGCATCACATAGGGCGCAAGCGCGGCCAACGTGCGCTCCATCTCGCGCCGCGCCTCGTCCACAGCACCGACCGAGAGAAAAGTGCGGCCGCAGCAGAGCGGGCGCTCGTCGCCATCGGTCGGCAACACCGCCTGCACGCGATAGCCGCCGGCCACCAGCACGGCGAGCGCGGCATCGAGATTTTCGCGCTCGAAATAGCGGTTGAAGGTGTCGGCGAACAGCACGACCTCGCGCAGCGGTTCGCCTTGCGGCGCCGCGTTGTAGGCCCAGTCGGAGCGATCGCGGAACGTGTCGCTGCGCCATTTCGGCAGGCTGCGCCGTGCCGAGAAACCGGCGCTGCGCTCCGACAGCGTCCGCAACACCCGGCTGCCATCGCGCATGTTCATCAGCCGCGGGTGTCTGGTGGCAAACGGCGCGTAGCGCGGCAGGAAGCCGACCAGCCGGTCGTGCAGCGACAATCCGTGTTTGGCGGCGCGGGCGGCGTTCACCTCGATCTTCATGCGCGCCATGTCGACGCCGGTCGGGCATTCGCGCCGGCAGGCCTTGCAGGAGACGCACAATGCAAGCGTCTCGGCCATCGCGTCGGAAGTCAGCGCGTCCGGCCCAAGCTGCCCGGTGATCGCCAGCCGCAGCGTGTTGGCGCGCCCGCGCGTGACGTCGCGCTCGTCGCGGGTGACGCGGTAACTCGGGCACATCGCGCCGCCGGCGAGTTTTCGGCAGGCGCCGTTGTTGTTGCACATCTCGACCGCGCCCTGGAAACCGTTGCCGGCGCCGCTATAGGCCGACCAATCGAGCCGGGTCTTGATGTCGTCGCCGCGATAGCCCGGCGGATAGCGGAACAGGCTGCGATCGTCGAACTTGGGCGGCCGCACCACCTTGCCGGGATTGTACAGCCCATCCGGGTCGAAGCGGTCCTTTACTTCTTCGAAAGCGCGCGCCAGGCGCGAGCCGAACATCGGCTCGTTGAATTCCGAGCGCACCAGCCCGTCGCCGTGCTCGCCGGAATGCGAGCCCTTGTATTCGCGCACCATGGCGAAGGTCTCTTCGGCGATCTCGCGCATGGCGTGCACGTCTTTGTCCTGCCGCAGATTGAGCACCGGCCGCACGTGCAGACAGCCGGATCCGGCGTGCGCGTACCAGGTGCCGCGGGTGCCGTGCTTTTCGAAGATCGCGGTGAGCCGGCTGGTGTAGTCGGCGAGATGTTCGAGCGGCACCGCGCAATCCTCGACGAAGGAGACCGGTTTGCCCTGCTCCTTCATCGACATCATGATGTTGAGGCCGGAGGTGCGCAGATCGGTAATCGCCGCCTGCAATTCCGGGCTGAGCACCTCGATCATGCCGCCCCATTTGTCGCCGCTCTTGTCCCAGGAAAAGCCGAGATCGCCGATCACCTCCTTGAGCCGGCGCAGCCGGTGCAGGTTTTCCTCGTGATCGTCTTCGCCGAATTCAACCAACAGGATGGCCTGCGGCGCCCCGCGCACGAATTTATCGAGCGTCGGCCCAAAAATCGGGATCGCGCGCGCCAGCTCGACCATGGTTGCGTCGATCAATTCTACCGCGATCGGCCGTAGCGGCACGATGTGCCGGGCGGAATCCATCGCCTCGCGGAAGCTGCCGAAATGGCAAGCGCCGACCGCGCGCCGGCCGAGCAGCGGCGAGAGTTTCAATTCGATGCGGGTGGAAAAGCCGAGCGTGCCTTCCGAGCCGACCAGCACGTGGGCGAGGTTGATGTCGTTTTTGCCGGGGACGAGCGCGTCGAGATTGTAGCCGCCGACCCGGCGCTGCACCTTGGGGAAACGTGCGGCGATCTCGTCGGCCTCGCGCGCGCCGATCGCCAGGAGATCCTTGGCCAGCGGCCGCAAAGGCGCCGGCACATCCTTGAGACTGCCACCGATGCTGCCGAAATGCGCGAGCGTGCCGTCGGCGAGCACCGCATCGATCGACAGCACATTGTCGCGCGTGGTGCCGTAGCGCAGCGATCGTCCGCCGCAGGAATTATTGCCGGCCATGCCGCCGATGGTCGCGCGCGAGGAAGTCGAGATGTCGACCGGGAACCAAAGCCCGTGCGGCTTGAGCTGGCGGTTGAGATCGTCGAGCACGATGCCGGGCTCGACCGTGCAGCGCGCGCGCTGGAGATCGAGATCGAGGATGCGGGTGAGATATTTGGAGCAGTCGACCACCAGCGCGTCGCCGACGGTCTGCCCGGCCTGCGAGGTGCCGCCGCCGCGCGCCAAGACGCTTGCGCCCTCCGCCCGGGCAATGCCTATCGCCCGTTCGGCTTCTTCTATCGTGCGCGGGGCGACCACGCCGACCGGCATGATCTGGTAATGCGAGGCGTCGGTGGCATAACGGCCGCGGGCGAAGCGGTCGAACTGCACCTCCCCGGTCAATTCGGCCTTCAGCCGCCGTTCCAGGCCGGGCATTACGACTGCCACGGCGCCATTCCCTTTTTGGGCTCGTTCAGCCTATGCATAGACGGCTTGTTTGCGTTGCGGAAAATCGCTTGACCGCAATGTTACATTCATAGTTCAACGCCACAAGCGCCGCTCCCTGGCCGGGACGCGCCCGTGGCCAACCCACGAAAATTCCTTAAAAGCCGCGTTTAGGAGCGTTGCCTATGGCTAAGAATTCCTCGCGTCCGGTGGGACGGCATTTTCTGCACATTCCGGGGCCGACCCCGCTTCCCGACCGCGTGCTGCGGGCGATGGATACCCCCATCATCGACCACCGCGGACCCGAATTTGCCAAGCTGGCCAAAAAATGCCTGGAGGGCATCAAGACCATTTTCAAGACTTCGAGCCCGGTGATCATCTACACGGCCACCGGAACCGGCGCCTGGGAAGCCGCTTTGGTCAACACACTGTCGCCCGGCGACAAGGTGTTGATGGTGGAAACCGGCCAGTTCGGCACGCTGTGGAAGAAGATGGCCGAAAGCATCGGCCTCAAGACCGAATTCATCACCACCGACTGGCGCACCGGCGTCGACGCTTCGAAGGTCGAGGTGCGCCTGCGCGAAGACAAGAATCACGAGATCAAGGCGGTCTGCTTCCTGCACAACGAGACTTCGACCGGCTGCCTTTCGCCGGTCGCCGAGGTGCGCAAGGCAATCGACAACGCCAAACACCCGGCGCTGATGATGGTCGATACGATTTCATCACTTGCCTCCACCGACTATCGGCACGATGAATGGGGCGTCGACGTCACCGTCGGCGGCGCGCAAAAGGGCCTGATGCTGCCGCCCGGCATGTCGTTCAATGCGCTGAGCGACAAGGCGCTGGCGGCGAGCAAAAAGTCCAAGCTGCCGAAGTCGTTCTGGTCGTGGGAGGACATGCTGACCATGAACAAAGTCGGCTTCTTCCCCTACACGCCGGCGACGCAGATGCTGCAAGGTCTCGCGGTCGGCATCGAGATGCTGCACGAGGAAGGGCTAGACAACGTGTTCGCCCGCCACGCGCGGCTTGCCGAAGCCACGCGCCGCGCGGTGAAAGCCTGGGGTCTCGACATCGTCTGCCGCGATGCGAAATATTATTCGCCGACGCTGACCGCGGCGATATTGCCGGAAGGCCACAACGCCGATGCCTTCCGGGCGCTGGCGCTCGACACCTTCAATATTTCGTTCGGCTCGAGCTTCGGCGCGCTCACCGGCCGCTATTTCCGCATCGGCCATCTGGGCGACATTAACGACACCATGTTGATGGGCGCGCTTTCTGCGACCGAGATGACGCTTTCGCTCGCCGGCATTCCGCACAAGAAGGGCGGCGCACAGGCGGCGATGGATTATCTGGTGTCGGCGCATTCTAGCGCGGCGAAGCAGGCGGCGGAGTAAGCATTCTGTCGTCCCGGCCGAGCGCGTTAGCGCGAGGGCCGGGACCCATACTCCGAAGTTTTTCGATAGGTCACGGCGTATGGGCCCCCGCCTTCGCGGGGACGACAAGAACTACGCCGCCTTCACCCAATCGTTGGCCTGCAAGGCACGCGCGACGAATTCCGAGATCACTTTGAGTGTCTCGTCAGGCTTGTCGCGCTGCGGCAAGTGCTTGGCGCCCGGCAGCAGCGCCACTTCGACCGGGCAATAGCATTCGCGTTCCGCCGTCTCGATCTGGGCCACCGTGCCGTATTGGTCGTCCTCGCCCTGCACGATCAGCACCGGCACGCGGATATAGGCGAGGAACTCGGTGATGTCCCACTTGCGGAATTCGGGATCGAGCCAGGCGCCGTTCCAACCTTTGAATGCATTGTCGACATCGGCATGCCAGCGCGCGAGCCGCTGACGCAGGTCGGCGTCCAGGTAGACCCGGCGCGCCGCTTCGATGGCGGCAATGCCCATATCCTCGGTGAAGAAATGCGGCGCGATCAGCGCGAGGCCGCCGACGCGGTGATCCTGGTGGCTGCCGGCATAGATGGCCGCGATCGAGGCGCCGTCGCTGTGGCCGATCAATAAGCCCCGTCGAAAGCCGATCGCGTCGAGCAGCGCCGGCAGCGTCTCGCGTGCCTCGTCGTGCATGTATGACAGTGGCCGCGGCAACTTGACCGGGCTCGATTTGCCATAACCGGCGCGGGAATAGACGAACACGCCGCAGCCGGAGACTTTCGCAAGCTTGTCGGGAAAATCGCCCCACAACCCGACGCAGCCGAGGCCCTCATGCAGCAGCACCAGCGTCGGCGCCGCATCGGGCCGCGGCCCGACCATGCGGTATTCGAGACGCTGGGAGCCGATGGAAAGGTAGCCGGAGTCGTCCAAGTGCATTCACGTCATCCGCTGATGCGCGGCAATCTTTCTCCCCTTGTGGGAGAAGGTGCATAGCGAATGCCTTTGGCATTCGCGTCCTTTTCATCAAGAACGGCCAGCGCGAAGCGCTGGCCTATGGCGGAGGCGAAGCCGAGCGAAGGCGGATGAGGGGTCGGTGTCTCGTGAGCCACAAACCCCTCACCCGGCTCGCGTTCCGCTATCGCTCCCGCGCGAGCCACCCTCTCCCTCAAGGGGAGAGGGGATATTTGGCCATGCCCCGCCCAACTCAATGCTGCCCCTCCGCCCTGAGTTTGAAGCGCTGGATTTTTCCGGTCGCCGTTTTCGGCAGTTCGGTGCGGAACTCGATCCAGCGCGGGTATTTGAAAGGCGCAAGCTTCTGCTTGCAGTGTTCCTGCAGCGCACGGCCGAGTGCGTCTGAGGCCTTGTCCGGCTGCTTGAGCACGACGAAGGCGCGCGGCTTCACCAGCTTCTGCTCGTCGTTCCAGCCGACCACCGCGGCTTCCAGCACGTCCGGATGCGAAGACAGCGCCGCCTCCACTTCGAACGGCGAAACATACATGCCGGAGACCTTCAGCATGTCGTCGGCGCGTCCGCAGCAGATGTAATAACCATCCTCGTCTTCGATGTACTTGTCTCCCGAACGAGTCCATTCGCCTTGGAACGTCGTGCGCGACTTCTCGCGGTTGTTCCAGTACATGATCGCACTGGTGGGTCCGCGCACATAAAGTTCGCCCATTTCGCCCTGCTGCACCGGATGGCCTTCATCACCCATC
>JBOHII010000198.1:0-9610 GCA_050725955.1 Pseudolabrys sp.
CAGCACGCTGTTCGTGCTGGCGTTCCGTGACGTCCTGCACTGGCAGGGCGTGTGGATCTGCTTCGGCATCGGCGCGCTGATCGTCTGGGTGCTGCGCTTCGCGCTGCCGGAATCGCCGCGCTACCTGGCGACGCACGGCCGGGGCAAGGAGGCCCTCGACGTGCTCGCCCGCCTCGGCATCGCCGGGCCGAAGGAGCCGCTCACCACGGACGCTGCGAGCGACACCAAGAGCGATCCGTTCGCCGTGGTGTTCAAGCAGTTCCCGACGCGGGTGATCGCCGGCATGATCTGCTTCTCGGCGTTCTTCGGCGTCGCCATCG
This sequence comes from Pseudolabrys sp., assembly GCA_050725955.1. Classification (GTDB taxonomy): domain Bacteria; phylum Pseudomonadota; class Alphaproteobacteria; order Rhizobiales; family Xanthobacteraceae; genus Pseudolabrys. The sequence goes on from JBOHII010000198.1 coordinate 321, forward strand.
GGCTCGGCGGCTGGTTGCCCAACATCATGCACGATAAGGGCTTCAGCATCACCAAATCGCTGCAGTTCACGCTCGGCATGAATTTTGCTGTGCCTTGCGCGAGCCTGTTCATGATGTGGGCGCTCGACAAATACGGACGCAAGATCACCTCGGTCTGCGCCTTCGCCGGCGCCGGCGTCATGGCGATCGTGTTCGCCAACGCCGCCAACAATATCCAATTGCTGATCGCCGGTTTCATCATGGTGTTCTTCATCCAGGTCGCCGGCAACTCGATGCAGATTTTCGCCTCCGAGGTGTTCCCCACCAATGCGCGGGCATCCGGCTTCGGTTGGGCCGCCGGCGTGGGGCGACTGTCCACCGCCGGCATTTTCATTGCCATCCCGTGGATCCAGAAAGGTTGGGGCTTGACCGCGGTGTTCGTCTGCATCGCCATTGTGCTGGTGATCGCCGCGTTTGCCGTAACACAACTCGGTCCGGAAGCACGCCAGCGCGGCCTCGACGAAATCGCAGCGCCGACTGGCTGATCCCGGTTTAAAAAAAAATGCGGTATCCGGTCCGGCGTCATGCCGGGCCGGGTTCGGCCACTTTAGCCCGGCAATTTGACAGTCTGACCTGCATGACTTCTCCCCCGCCCGGCGCGAGCGCCAAGAACGTCCGATATGTCTCGCGTTCCGATCAGGGCGGGCGGCCGGACGGCGTGCAGGTCATCGTGCACAAGGGCCACGCCTTCATCGGGCACATGTTCAGCGATGGATATTCTGTCGTCGACGTGCGCGACGCGCTCCATCCCAAGCCGGTCGCCTTCGTGGCGGCGCCGAAAAACACGCGCTCGCACCACCTGCAAATTCACGGCGACATTCTGCTTGCCGTCAACGGCCCGAATATCTGGGCGATGCAGCAATATGCCAGCCAGCAGGACTATTACGCCAAGTCGCTTATCGATGCCGTACAGACAGAACAGCCGTTCGCGGCGGGCCTGCGCGTGTTCGACATTTCAAACCCGGCGCGCCCGCGCGAAATCGCGTTTCTTGATATTCCCGGCTTCGGCGCGCATCGCATCTGGTGGGTGGGCGGCCGCTACGCCTATGCATCGGTACATTTTGAAGGGTTCATCGACCACGTCCTGGCGGTGATCGATGTCTCGGATCCGGCCAAGCCGCATCTGGCGGGACGATGGTGGCTGCCAGGCATGAACCGGGCCGGCGGTGAGACAAGGCCGGCCTCATTCGGCAAACGCACCGCGCTACATCATCTCATCAGTGCGGGAAATTTCGGCTATGCCGCCTGGCGCGATGGCGGCTTCACGGTTCACGATCTGAGCGATCCGACCCATCCACAACTGCTCAGCCACCGCAATTATTCGCCGCCCTTTGGCGGCGGTGCGCATACGCCGCTGCCGCTGGCAAATCGCAAGCTGTTGGTGCTCGCCGACGAGGCGACCTCGGCCAATTGCGCCAATGGACTGGCCTTTACCTGGCTGATCGACGTGCGCGAACCGTCAAACCCGGTGTCGATTGCAACGTTGCCAACGCCGGCGGAAGAGGATTTCTGCGCCAAGGGGGCGAAATTCGGGCCGCATAATCTGCACGAAAACCGGCCGGGCTCCATGCAATCCGAGGATATCGTTTTCGCCACCTATCATAACGCCGGTTTGCGCATTTATGATGTACGCGAGCCGTTCCAGCCGAGGGAAATTGGGTATTTCGTACCCGCGGCGCCGGAAAAGATCGTCGACCAGCGCCCGAACTCCGCCAAAGTAATCCAGTCCTGCGACGTTTTTGTCGACAAGGACGGAATGATGTATCTCACCGACACCAATGCGGGGCTTTACATCCTGCAATATGAAGGACACTAAGCGATCATGACGGATAAATTCGGGCGTCTGGCCCTGCATATGTGGACGATCGACACGACGCCGCTTGCCACCGCGCTCGACGCGGCCAAACAAGGCGGCTTCGACGCGGTCGAATTGCGCCGCACCGATTTCAAACGCTGCTACGACGCGGGCATGAGCAACGCCCAGGTACTCGACCTGATCAAGAAAGCCGGCATTCCGGTCGGCGTGCTCGGCGTCGAATATGGTTGGTTGTTCGCGACCGGCGAGGAGAGCAAGCGCCTGTTTAAGGTATTCCGTGAAAGTTGCGAAAATGCTGTGGCGTTGAATTGCAACATGCTGATGAGCGCGCCGGGCCAGGTGCAGGGCCCGATCAAGGACGCGATCGCATTTTTGCGCGAGGCCGGCGATATAGCCGCCGAATACAAGTTGAAGCTGGCGATCGAGTTCAACTCGCAGCACGACGTGCTCAACAGCCTCGGCGTACTCACCGAACTGATCGAAGGCGCCAACACGCCAAATTGCGGCTATCTGATAGACGCCTATCACTTCACCCGCAGCGGCGCCGGTGGCCGCGGCTTCGAGAGCGTGCCGGCCGACAAGATCTATTGTTTCCAGTACAGCGATCTGTCGCCCAATCCGGCGACCGGCGTGCGGCGCCCGACCGACCGCCTGCCGCCCGGCAAGGGCGTGGTCAAATGGCGCGAGATGCTCGGACTGTTGGCGGAGAAGGGCTACACGGGCTATTTGAGTTACGAGGCGCCCAATCCCGAACAATGGGCGCGCTCACCCTATGACGTCGCTCGCGAGGGCGTCGAACTTACCAAGACACTATTGCGGGACGCCGTCCCGACCTACGCAAGTTGAGGTGCACTATGGCTGAAGAACTCCCGCTCTTTCTCGGTCTGAACGACAAGACCATCACTGACATCCCAAAGACCGTCGAGAAGCAGCGCTACATGGTGAGCGTTGCCCCCAAAGCCGCCAATCCGGGTAAATGGGTCGAAATGCCGCGCATGCCGATTCCGACCGGCGAACACGCAGTGATCGAATGCCAAGGCAAGATCCACTCGGTCGCCGGTTATGCCAAGCACCGCGTCGATCAGAATTTCCATCAGGTCTATGATCCGAAGAGCAAAACCTGGTCGCTGAAGGCGCCCTTCCCTCACCCCTGCAACCATGTCGCCGGCGTTTCCATCGGCGCCAAAATTTACACCTTCGGCGGCTTCGTCGAACAGAACCGCTGTCCGCATACCAAGTGCTTCGTTTACGACGCCGCTACCGACCAGTGGGCTTCGATCGCGCCGATCTCGAGGCCGCGCGGCGCGATCTCGGCCATTGTGCTCGACGGCAAGATCCATCTGCTCGGCGGACGCGATGTGCGATCGGTGGAATGGCACGAGGTCTACGATCCGGAGACCAACAAGTATTCGGACCGCGCGAGCATGCGCGGCTCGACCGGCACGCAGCCGTTCGTCGGCCAGCGCGACCATATGGGTGTCGCGGTGGTGGACGGGAAAATTCACGCGATAGCCGGGCGCATGGACAGTTACGATTTCAACACCAGCCTGAACGCCGTTTACGACCCGAAAACCGACGGCTGGAGCTTCCGCGCCCCGTTGCCGACGGCGCGCAGTGGCCCGTCCTGTATCTATATCGGCGGCAAGATCGTGGTGTTCGGCGGTGAAGCGACCGGCAAGGTGTTCGGTACTAACGAGGCCTACGACCCGAAAACCGACAGTTGGGAGGCGCTCACGCCGATGGCTGTTCCGCGCCACGGCTTGCATGGCGCGACCTGCGCGGCGATCGGCAACATGGTGCACGTGCCGGGCGGCGGCCCTGTGCCCGGCGGCCAAGTGCAGGGCGCCTATCACGACGCCTTCACCTTCGGCTGACTGCTTTGGCCGCAGGCTTGCTCGGGCGGTCGATGTGGAGTAGTCCCTCGCCGTCACCCGACCGATCGCGAGGCCATCTCGCGGTTACGACTTTCAGCCTTTAAGCGGACGATTTTCGCGCGCGAAGTTGCGCCGCTCAAATTGGCCGATGATTCGCTAAGCCCGTTCGAGACCCATGAATTTCAGGATACGCCGCATCGGACTTTTGGGGCTTTCAATTATGGCCCTCGTGGTCGGCGTGGTCACCGGCTTCGGTGCGGTGGTGTTTCGCGCCCTGATCGGGCTGATCCATAATATTTTCTTCCTCGGCCATTTCTCCATCGTCTACGACGCCAATCAGTTCACCGCGCCCGGCCCCTGGGGGCCCTGGATCATTTTGGTGCCGGTCATCGGCGGCCTCATCGTCACTTTTCTGGTAACCAACTTTGCGCCGGAAGCGCGCGGCCACGGCGTGCCCGAAGTCCTCGACGCCATCTACTACAAGGAAGGCAAGATCCGGCCGGTGGTCGCCGCGATAAAATCGCTCGCCTCCGCGGTCGCGATTGGCACCGGGGCGGCGGTTGGACGCGAGGGACCGATCATCCAGATCGGCGCGACGCTCGGTTCATCGCTAGGCCAACTGCTGCCGATGGCGCCATGGCAGCGCATCACGCTTGTTGCGGCCGGCGCCGGCGCGGGCATCGCCGCCACCTTCAACACACCGATCGGCGGCGTGATGTTCGCGATCGAGCTGATGCTGCCCGAACTGAGCGCGCGTACATTCTTGCCGGTGGCGCTGGCGACCGGCGCCGCTACCTTCGTTGGCCGGGTTTTCCTTGGGCTGCAGCCGGCCTTCGTCGTCCCCTCGGCGTTTTATCTGCATACCGAGCAGGCCCCGATCCCCGCCTTGCTGCTCTTCGCCCTGCTTGGCGCGCTGATCGGGTTGGCGGCGACCGCTTTCATCCGCGGACTGGTGTTGGCGGAAGATACCTTTCCGAAGATCAAAAACCCTTATTTGCGCCACAGCGTCGGCATGCTGATGGTGGGCCTATTGATTTACGCCTTGCTCCGCTTCAAAGGCCACTATTTCGTGGAAGGCGTTGGTTACGCCACCATTCAGTCGATCCTGGAGGACAATCTTGTCGGGATCGGCCTGCTGCTCGGCCTATTCGCCGCCAAATTGTTCGCGACGTCGGTCAGCCTCGGCTCCGGCTCCTCCGGCGGCATTTTTTCGCCTTCGTTGTTCATGGGCGCGACGCTGGGCGCCGCCTTCGGCGGCCTCATTACGATGCTCGGCCCGGTGCACGGGGTCGATCCGGTTACCTGCGCCATCATCGGCATGGCGGCGATGGTCGGCGGCGGCACCGGCGCGGCGATGACCGCGGTCACCATGATCTTCGAGATGACGCGCGACTACGATATCATCATGCCGATCATCGTGGCGGTGGCGCTCAGCATCGGCGTCCGCCGCCTGCTGTCGCGCGAGAATATCTACACCGTCAAGCTGGTGACGCGCGGTCATCTCATTCCCAAGGCGCTGCACGCCAACATGTATCTGGTGCGCCACGCCGAGGAGGTTATGGACCGTGACGTAATGCTGCTTCCGGCAGATACCGATTTCGCCGCCTTTTTGCGCCAGACCCCTTATGGCGGGTTCCGCCATATTGTGGTGACGCGAGGCGACCGCATCGTCGGCGTGTTGCGCGTTAACACCGAGCTGCGGCGCGGGCTGGAAGGCGCCTATTCCGGCGTGTTGCTCGGCGACATTGCGCAGAAGAACTTTACCGTCGCGCGCGCCGGCGACGTCGTGTTTGACGTGGTGGAGCGCATGTGGCGGCATGGCGCGGCCATGGCCATTGTGACCAAGGGCAGCGGCCGGTTGCCGCGCGGCAAGAGCGTCGTCGGCATGATCTCCAAGGAGCACATCGCGGATTCGGTCGCCGACAGTATCCGGCCCTATGGCAACGAGGTCGGCGGTTCGGTCTGACCGGCAAACGCCGCCTGCTCTGGCATCGCACGCGTCCCTGCGGCACAATACAAAAAACAGCGGACGCCGCGGCGGGGAGAGCAAGGCGCGATGGCGCTTATCGAAATCGACGGCGTAAGCAAGACCTATGCGCTGGAAAACGATCGCAAGCTGACCGCCATCGACCGGATCGCGCTGTCGATCGGGGAAGGCGAATTCGTTTCCATCATCGGTCCGAGCGGCTGCGGCAAAAGCACGCTGTTGCACATGATCGGCGGCTTCGTGCCCTGCTCGTCCGGCGAAATCCGCATACACGGCGCGGCAATCCGCGAGCCGGGACCGGACCGCGGCATCGTGTTCCAGCATTTCGCGCTGTTTCCCTGGAAAACCGTGCTGGGCAATGTCGAATACGGGCTGGCCGAACGTGGCATGGGCAAAGAGCAGCGCCGGCGCGGCGCGCAGGCCTTCATCGACATGGTCAAGCTCAATGGCTTCGAGAATACCTATCCGAGCCGGCTGTCCGGCGGTATGCAGCAGCGCGTCGCGATTGCGCGGATGCTGGCGTGTGAGCCGTCGATCCTGCTGATGGATGAACCGTTCGGCGCGCTTGACGCGCAGACCCGCAACATCATGCAGGAAGAGTTGCGCGAACTGTGGCAGCGCTTCCGCAAAACCGTGGTGTTCGTCACTCACGACGTGCGCGAGGCTGTGTTCCTGTCACAACGCGTGGTGGTGATGAGTGCGCGGCCCGGCCGGATCAAGACCATCGTTGAAACCGGGCTCGGCCCCGACGCCTCCCGCGCGGCCATCGACGAGAAAGCCGACGCGTTGTGGGACATGCTGCGCGACGAGGTGGTCCGTTCGATCGACGAGGAAAGGCAGGGCCTATGAGCAAGGCGCTGCGTGTGGCGGTCTTTTATATGCCGATCTTTGTCGGTTTGATCTTGTGGGAACTGGCAGCCCGTGTCGGCGTGCTCAATCCGGCTTTGTGTCCATCGTTGAGCGACACGCTCACGGCCTTCGTGCGGCTCGCCGAGAAAGGGCATCTGCTGGAAAACGCCGGCGTCTCGGTCTTCCGCCAATCGAGCGGATTTTTCCTCGCCGTCTCGTTCGGAATCGTCTCTGGAATGCTGATGGCGGAATACCGCTGGGCACGCAATGTGCTCGAGCCGCTACTGCGTGCGACCTTCCCGCTGCCGAAATCGGCGCTGATCCCGCTGTTCATTCTTTGGCTCGGCATCGGCGACAGCGCCAAGATCGCCGCCGTGTTCCTCGGCTGCCTGTTGCCGATCGTGGTGACCACCTACAACGCGGCGCGCGGCATCAACAAGCAACTGGTCTGGTCGGCCTGGAGCCTCGGCACGCCAAAATGGCTGGTCCCCTGGAAAGTCGTGCTGCCGGCGGCGCTCCCCGAGGTGATGAGCGGGCTGCGCATCGCCCTGGCGCTGTCGTTCACGCTCATGGTGAGCGCGGAATTTCTCATCGGCCAGCGCGGGCTCGGCACGCTAATCGGGACGCTCGGCGAGGATGGAGATTACGCCGGCATGTTCGCCGCGGTGCTGGCCGTGACGATCATCGGATTCTCCGCCGACCGCGTGTTTTTATGGCTGAGCGGCATTCTGCTGCGATGGCAAGACCGATGATGCCGCGCGTGCAATTCAATTGGCTGCGGCGCGGCTTCGAGCGAAACCTCTCGGTCGTGGTCGTACTGATCCTCTGGGAAATCACCACCCGCTTCGGCGTATTCAACAACTTCCTGCTGCCGCCGCTGAGCAAAGTGCTGGTGCGCGGGTGGCTCGACCTGCTCGACGGGGAGATTCCCCGTCAGGTGCTGGCGACCGGCACGCTCACGCTCGTCGGGTTTGCGCTCGCCGCCTTGACCGGTGTGGCCGCCGGCGCCCTGATGTCGATGTCGGCGATCGCCCGGCGTATCCTGGAGCCACTCGTCTCAGTCGCCTTTCCGATTCCGAAAATCAGCTTCTTGCCGATCTTTATCCTTTGGTTCGGGCTCGGCGACGTGTCCAAAATCATGATGATCGCCTTCACCTGCGTGGTGCCGATCATCAGCGCCACGTTTCTCGGCACGACGACGGTCGACAAATATTTCCTCTGGTCGGCACAGAATCTTGGCACCAAACGGCACGCATTATTCTGGAAAGTAATCATCCCGGCCGCCGCCCCGCAGATCCTCAGCGGGTTGCAGGTGGCACTTCCGCTTGCGCTGATCATCGCGGTGGTGACCGAAATGCTCACCGGCGGCGACGGATTGGGCGGCTACATGATTCACGCCGTACGCTTTGCACAATCCGACAAAGTATTCGCCGGCCTGCTGGCGACGCTGCTCACCGGCATGGTGTTCATCCAGGGCTTTGCCTGGCTGCGCGCCCGCTTGCTCATCTGGCACGCCGAATCTGCCGTCGTGGGCGTCACGTGAGCCCACGATGCGGGTCAACAATTTTTGGCCAATCCGTCCGGAAAACGCGCTAAAGTCGGCCGTCGGCGCATAAGCAGCCGGTGCCTGTTCGCCGACCGCGGGGGGCGGGTTAGCGAATTCAGGGCCAACAAAGGTGGGAGGACAAACGATGCTTCATTCGACCACGAAACGGGTGTTTATCGCGGCGCTCGCGGTCATCGCGTTCGGCGGAATGACGCCAGCATCCGCCGAGCCCTACAAACTACGGGTCAGCTACGACACCATCCCGACCCACTTGGCGCCGATCATCTTCAAGATGCCGGACCAAACCAAATATTTCGGCAAGGACTACACCATCGACTTCATACGCTTCAAAGGCTCGTCGCTGGTGCTGCAGGCGCTGGCCGCCGACCAATGCGACTTGGGCGTGCTGGCCTTCTCGACCTTTGCCACCGGAATTGTCAACGCCAATTTGCCGATCATGGCAGTCGCCGATGTGGCGCAGGACGGACCGAGCTTTTCCACCGTCTATGGCGTGACCGCCGGCTCTCCGATCAAGTCGGTGAAAGACTTGAAAGGCCAAACCATCGCGGTCAACGCCTTCGGGGGCGCCGTCGACATGGCGGCGCGTGCCGTATTGCGCAAAAATGGACTGACACCCGACCGCGACGTGCGGTTCATCGAAGCCGGATTCGGCGCCATGGAAGCGATGACCAAGGAAAACAAGATCCAGGTCGGCTCATTCCTTGCGCCATTCTGGTGGAAGGCGCAGAAGGATGGCGGCTTCCGCCAGCTTTTCCAACAAAAAGACGGCATGGGAACTACGCAATTCCTGTTCTTCGCGGCCAAAGAGGATTTCATCAAGGCGCATCGCGACGTGCTGGTAAAATTCCTCGCTGACTACGTGCACGGCATCAAAGTCGTGCAAGACCCGGCAAACCGCCCACGCGTGCTCAAAATTATGGCCGAATTGACCAACCGGCCGGAAAGCGCATTCGCCGCCTGGGCACTGCTGCCCGGTAAGGACATCTACCACGATCCTAAAGGTCGCGTGAACGAGAAGGCGCTGCAGAGCAATATCGATACTTTGGCCGAACTGAAGATGATTCCGAAGTCGTTCGATGTCAGCAAACACGTCGACAATTCTTTGGTCGAGGACGCCAGCCACGGCATGTGACCCCGCCTGCCGCGCATCGAATAAGA
>JBOHII010000199.1:0-4573 GCA_050725955.1 Pseudolabrys sp.
CCTTGCGCCGTGCGGCAAGCCGCAGCGAAAAATCGAACAAGCGCTCGCAGGTCCGGCGCGTCATCACCAGCGTCTCGCGCGCCTCGTCCGGCGTCACCACGCCCTTGCCCATCGAAGCGAACAGGCCCTCGGTCGACTCGCGGATCAGCACGAAGTCGATGCCGTGCTGCTGCGCGCCGACGATCGGGCTCGGGACGCCCGGCACCAGCCGGGCCGGCCGCACGCCGGCATAGAGATCGAAGATGAAGCGCAACTCGACCTGCGGCATGATCTCGGTGTTGTCGGGATAGCGCACGCTCGGCAATCCGCAGGCGCCGAGCAGGATGGCGTCTGCCTCTTCGCAAAGCTTGATGGTCGATTCCGGCATCGATTTGCCGGTCTCCCGGTAATGGTTGGCGCCTGCGGCACCCTCGGTGAAGCGGAATTTTAGGCTCGGCGTCGTCGCCTCGATCCGCCGCAAAATCTCCAGCGTGGGGGCCGTTACTTCCGGCCCGATGCCGTCGCCCGGCAATACGGCGATATGGAATGCTGTATTGGCGGACATGAGGGCTATTCTGGGGTGGCGTTGCCTGCGATGGATCGCTAATGAATAGGTCGGCGCGTTTGCGCGCAAGACCCAAGACTTAAGGTTCGCCGATGCCGCGTTTTGCCGCCAATCTGGGTTATCTTTTTACCGACCGGCCGTTACTCGAACGGATCGACGCCGCCGCCGCTTGCGGCTTCAAGGGGATCGAACTGCAATTTCCCTACGACGTGCCGGCGTCGGCGGTGAAGGCGGCGATCGTCAAGAACAAGCTCACCGTCCTCGGCATCAATACGCCGCCCGGCGACCGCGAGGGCGAATTCGGCTTTGCGGCGATGCCCGGCCGCGAGCAGGAGTTTAAGACGGCGTTCGTCCGCGCGCTCGATTTCATCGCGGCGATCGGCGGCAGCGCGGTACATTGCCTGGCCGGCAAGGTACCGGTCGAACAACGGCCGGCGGCCGAGCGCGTTTATATCGACAATCTCAAATGGGCCGCCGACCTTGCCGGATCGAAAAAGATCGGGCTGCTGATCGAGCCGATCAATCCGCGCGACCGTCCGGACTATTATCTCAACCGCGTCGAGCACGCCGCCGACATCATCGCCAAGGCGGCCAAGCCCAACATCCGCATCCAGTTCGATTTCTATCATGCGCAAATCTTCGGCGGCGATCTGCTTTACCGGCTGGAAAAATACCTGGCCGTCGTCGGCCATCTGCAATGCGCGGCGGTGCCGTCGCGCCACGAGCCGGACGAGGGCGAGATCAACTATCGGCGCATCTTTGAGGCGGTGGACCACCTCGGCTATCGCGGCTGGATCGGCGCCGAGTATCGCCCGCGCGGGCGCACCGAGGATGGCCTGGGCTGGGCCCAGCCGTACGGCGTGGTCCCCCTTCGTTAACCAGCAATGCCGTTGAAAACCCTTACATTTTCCGCTTTGCCTGGCGCCCGCAACTTGCTAAATTCAGGCTATGTGGGGACGTGGCAAGAAAGCCGAGACGCAGCCGCCTGAGCCGCCGAATGCGCTCAAGGACGCGGTGCGCGAGGCGCGCATCGAGGCGGCCGAGCGTTCGGCCGTGGTAGTCGATCTGCGCGATGCCGAGCAGGTGCGGCTCGAACTGCTCAACGAGGCGCTCGATCCCGTATTCAAGGATATCCCCAAAAACGTGGAACTGTTCGACCGCGGCGTGAGCAAAGGCGACGTGCCGCGGCTGTGGATCGACGTCATCGCCCATGTCGAAATGGGCCGTGACAAGAGGCAGTACCGGTTTGTGCAGGACACCCGCTACGGCCGCGCCCTGCTGGCGGAAAGCCACGATGTGCCCGAGATGGTGCGGGCGATCACCGGCTACGTGGCGCGCCGCATGATCGAGCGCGAGCGCGCGCTCGCCGACGACGTGCCGTTCGGGCAAGGCAGCTCGCTGAAAATGGTGGAGCACGAACAGCGGCGCGGCCGCTTGCGCGCGATCCGCACCTTCGTCTATGGCGTGGTAGTCGCTGTCGTTGCGCTGTTCGCGCTGGCGCTGCTCAGCCCGCATCCCTAGCCTAAAAGCATCGTCCGCTTTTGTTCGGCCACCTCGCCATCGGGGCCGATGCCGCGCGAAATGAGCTCGCAATGCCAGCCGCCGGGCGCGCCGTCGACGGCGTAGAGATTATAGGCGGCTGCGTTTTTGCTCATGCCTAACCTAGCCGAAGCCGACGGCACGCCGACCGCCGGCACGCGCACCCCATTGGGGCCGGGGAGCCAATTGAGCATGTGCAGATGGTCGTGGCCGTGCAGCACCAGCTCGGCGCCCTGCGCGGCGATGGCGTTGAGGAATTGTCCGGCATCGGTCAGTAACTTATGGCGCTTGGCCTGGCTTACCGGTGGATGATGGATCAGCACGACGCGAAACACCGGTTCGCGTGCGAGCGCGGCCAGCATCTCGCCTAGTCGCGCGCACTGCGCCTCGCCGAGCCGGCCGATCGCCATGCCCCAGGCGCTCGGCACCGCGGTCGACAGCCCGATCAGCGCTAGCGGCCCGCGCCGGCGCAAATAAGGAAAGCCGGCGGTGCCATCATCGCCTGCCATGTAGGAAGCCCACTGCGGCGCATAACGGACGGCTTGGCGCACATAGGCGTCGTGGTTGCCGGGCACAAAGCTGACGTCGTGCAACGAGCCGAGTTCCTGCAGCCATTTGCGCCCGCGCGCGAATTCCTCTTCCAATGCGATATTGTTAAGATCGCCGGTGATGACGATGTGATCAGGCGCTTGGCGCTTCACATCGGCGACGATCTTGTCCAGCATGGCGCGATCGTGGACGAAGCGCCGATTGCGCTGCCAGTTGATAGTGCCGGTCACCCGCTTGCCGATCAGCTCGCTCCAGCGCGGCTTCGGCAGCGGCGCCAAATGCACGTCGGAGATATGGGCGAGGGTGAACATAGCTGCTGGCGTAACGCGCTACGAACTCCCGATCAATATCCCCGCGACGAACACCAGCACGCCGCCGACCACCACCTGAAAGGCGGCCTGCAGGAAAGGCGTGTCCATATAGCGGGTGCGGATCCAGGAGATCGCCGCCAGTTCGACCGCGACCACCCCAAACGAAACGATGGTGGCGGTGAGAAAGTGCGGAATGAGATATGGCAAAGTATGCCCGAGGCCGCCGAGCGCGGTCATGCCGCCGGTGACTACGCCGCGGATGATCGGCGAGCCGCGGCCTGTGAGCGAACCGTCGTCCGACAGCGCTTCCGCGAATGCCATCGAGATGCCGGCGCCGACCGAGGCCGCCATGCCGACCAGGAAGGTTGCCCAGGTGTTGTGGGTGGCGAAGGCCGCCGCAAACAGCGGCGCCAGCGTCGATACTGAGCCGTCCATCAGACCGGCGAGGCCGGGCTGCACGTATTGCAGCATGAACATGCGCTTGGAGGTCGCGTCCTCCTTCTCGCGCGCGCCTGCGGTGAGAATCGTTTCCGACAGCTTGTGCGCCAGCGACTCGTGGCCGGCTTCCGCTTCTGCAAGCTCGATCAAAAGCTTGCGCACCGACACGTCGCGCGCGGTTTCGGCCGCCTTGCGGTAGTAGCGCTCGGCCTCGAACTCCATGTTCTCGGCGAATTTGCGCGCGGCATCGAGCCCCAGCGGGCGCATGAGCCAAAGAGTCTTCTTGTGGGTGATGAAGCCCTTGACGTCCTGGCGGCGGATCAGCGGCAGGTAATCTCCGAATTTTTCCTTGTAGAGATCGAACAGCATGGTGCGGTGGTGCACCTCCTCGTCCGCCATTTCGTCGAATACCTTGGCGGAAGAGGGGAACTGCTCGCGCAAGCCCTCGGCGAAGCCGCGGTAGATGCGGCTGTCTTCCTCCTCGTTGGTGATGGCGAGGGCCAGCACTTCCTGCTCGGTCAGGTCGGCAAATCGCTTCACGTGGCCCCCCGGGTCGTCGGCTGGCGGATGGTTTTCATATATTAGAATTATTCTAATTGCGAAAGGGGACCCAGTGCTACTCTTGCCGCCGGTACTCTGGAGTCCCGCAGGAGCCTGCTCTCGCGCAGGCGGTGGCGGGAATGAACGGAATGTGGGGCCGACCCGGCAGGACAAGCGAAAAGAGGAAAGTGCAATTGCAACGCCTGCGCCGCCCGCTTGAGCCGTTGCTCCGTCGGCTGCTGCATTTCTACTGGCGATTCTCGCGCGCTGCGACCTTGGGCGCGCGCGCCATGGTGATCGACCGCTCGGGCCGCGTGTTTCTTATCAAGCACTCATACGTTGCCGGCTGGCATCTGCCCGGTGGCGGCGTGGAGACCGGCGAAAGCTTTCTCGCCGCGCTGACGCGCGAGCTCGCCGAGGAGGGCAACATCGTAATGACCGCGCCGCCCGTCCTGCATGGCATCTTCTTCAACCGGCCCGCCTCGCGGCGTGACCACGTGGCGCTCTACGTGGTGCGTGATTTCCGCCAGGACGGCGCGCCGCAGCCCAATCATGAGATCGTCGCGCACGGATTTTTCGCGCCCGACGCGCTGCCGGAAGGCACCAGCCGCGCCACCCGCGCCCGCATCGCCGAAATCTTCGGCGGCGCCGA
>JBOHII010000200.1:0-3124 GCA_050725955.1 Pseudolabrys sp.
GTTCATGCTTGGAGCCTATTTCGGCGCGACCTTCGTCGGCGGCTATTTGAGCGTGACGTTCAATTTTTGGGTCGCGGTGCTGATGGCGGTCGCATTGGTTGCGGCCTTCGGGGCCGTGATCGAACGCCTGCTGCTGCGCCGATTACCGGGCCAGCCTCTGGCGCAGGTGCTGGTGACGCTCGGCGTGTCCTTCATCGTCGCGGATTTCTGCCTGATGGTCTGGGGCGGCGACCCACTCCGCGTCGCCACGCCCGAGGACCTCACTGGCTTCATCCGTTACGGCCCGCTGGTGTTCCCGCATTACCGGCTGGCGATCATCGTCATTGCCTTGCTGGTGGCGACCGGCCTCTGGCTGCTGCTTGAGCGCACGCGGCTCGGCGCCATGATCCGCGCCGGCGTCGACGATCCCGATATGGCACGCGTGGTCGGTATCCGTGTCTCGCAACTGTTCACCATCGTATTTGCGCTCGGCGCCGGTCTCGCTGCTTTTGCCGGCATCATCGGCGCGCCGATCCTGTCGGTCTATCCCGGCCTCGACCAGGACATGCTGCCGCTCGCTCTGGTGGTCGTCATTCTCGGCGGCTCGGGCAGCCTGCTCGGCAGTTTTGTCGGTAGCATCCTGATTGGCTTCATCTACAATTTCGGCCAGGCGCTGCTGCCGGAGCTGTCGTACTTCGTGCTGTTCTTGCCGATGCTGCTGGTGCTGTTGCTGCGCCCGCAAGGCTTGTTCGGCAGGTTCGTGCCATGAGGTGCGTGCTATGAGTGCCCGCCTTATTGCGCTCGCCGCCGCCTTCGCGGCGCTGGTGACGCTGCCCTATTGGATGCATGGCGAGTACTACGTCAACGTCTCCAGCCAAATTCTGTTCTCGGCCATCTTCGCGCTGGGCCTGAACATCATCGCCGGCTATGGCGGGCTGGTGTCGCTCGGCCATGCCGGACTCCTGGGCATCGCCGCCTATGCCACCGGCTACATGCTGCAAGCGGGCTTCGGCCACACCGCCGCCATTCTCACCGCACTGGTCATCGGCATGGCCGCGATGGCTGTCTTTGCGGTGCTGTCGCTGCGCGCGACCGGCATCGGCTTCATCATGATTACGCTGGCGTTGGGCGAGATCATCTGGGGCCTCGCCTACCGCTGGATCAGCATCACCGGGGGCGACAACGGCATCAATCTGCACGGACGTCCGCACCCGTTCGGACTAACCATCGATACGCCCAACGCCTTCTATTATACGACGCTGGTTGTCTTTCTCGCGGCGTTCGCCTCGGTAGCAGTCTTCGTCCGCTCCCCGCTCGGCGCCGCGCTGATGGGCACGCGCGACCAGCCCCGCCGAATGAACGCGCTCGGCTACCACGTCTGGGCGATCCGCTTCTGGGCCTGCATGTTTTCCGGGCTGCTGACCGCGATCGCCGGCATTCTGTTCGTCTACTACACGCAATTCATCAGCCCGCAGGCGCTCGACTTGACCGCCTCGGCCGAGGTGCTGCTCATGGTGATCTCCGGCGGCGCCGGCACGCTGTTCGGTCCCATCGTCGGCGCCGCGTTGGTGGTGGTGGTCAAAAGCGTGGTCAGCGGCTTCATCGAGCGTTGGAACATGCTGCTCGGCTTCATCTTCGTGGCCATCGTCATCCTGATGCCGGAAGGCCTGGTGCCCGGTAGTGCGCGGCTATGGCGGCTGGCCTGGCGCAAAATGAGTTCAGCCGGCAAAGCCACGGTGACCAGGGCCGAGCCATGAGTGCGCTCACCGTCAGCGGGCTTTGCAAATCATTCGGCGGCCTGCACGTCACCGCCGACGTCAACCTCAACGTCGATCCGGGCGAGCGCCGCCTGATCATCGGTCCCAACGGCGCCGGCAAGACCACGCTGTTCAATTTGATCACCGGCGAGATCACCCCCGACAAAGGCTCAATCCAGTTTTTCGGGCAAGACATCACCAAAACGCCGAGCCGGCGCCGCACGCATCTCGGCATGGCGCGCACCTACCAGATCATCACTTTGTTTCCGCACGACACCATCGTGCACAATGTTTCGCTCGCCTTATTGGGGCTGTCGCCGCTGCGCTGGAATCCCTTCATCGACATGCGGCGGCAGGGGCATATCGTCGAGCGCGCCCGCACGGCGCTGGAACGGGTCGGGCTCACGCACATCGCCGAGCGGCCGCTGGCGCAGACCTCCTATGGCGAGCGCCGCCGCGTCGAGATCGCCATGGCGCTGGCGCAGAATCCGAAAGTGCTGCTGCTCGACGAACCGTTCGCCGGCCTGTCGATCGACGAACGGCACGACGTTCACGAGTGCCTGATGGCGATCCCGCGTGATGTCACCATCGTGATGATCGAGCACAACATGGACGTGGCGCTGGAATTCGCCGAGCGCATCACACTCCTGCATTTTGGCGAGGTGATCGTCGAAGGCAACCGTGCCGAAGTCGTGGCCGACCCGCGCACCAGGGAGGTCTACCTTGGTCACTAGCGCAGTCAGTCTGTGGCATATCGAGGCGTTCTACGGCGACAGCCATGTGCTCTCGGATGTGTCGTTCGAGCTCGGCGAGGCGCGCATGCTCGGCCTGCTCGGCCGCAACGGCGCCGGCAAGTCCACCTGCTTGAACGTCACTGTCGGCCTGCTGCATCCGCGCACCGGCGACGTCGCGATATTCGGCAAGCGCGTAACCGATCTGCCGCCGGAGCAGATCGCCGCGCACGGTGTCGCGCTCGTTCCGCAAGGCCGCCGCATCTTCAAGAGCCTGACGGTACGCGAAAACCTCATTGTGGCCGCGCGCAAACCGGATGCCGGAAGCAAGCACGCGCCATGGACCATCGACACCGTGTTCACGATGTTTCCGCGCCTCGCCGAGCGCGGCGTCCAGATTTCCGCGCATCTGTCGGGCGGCGAGCAGCAAATGCTGGCGATCGGCCGCGCGCTGATGGGCAATCCGCGCGTCCTGCTGATGGATGAGCCATCCGAGGGCCTGGCGCCGCAGATCGTCGCCGAAGTGATGGCGACCATCCGCAAGCTCAAAGCCAGCGGCCTGTCGATCGTGCTGGTGGAGCAAAATCCGAAGCTGGTATTCGACATCGCCGACGACATCGTCATTCTCAACAGCGGCCACGTCGCCGTGATCTCGAC
>JBOHII010000201.1:0-3393 GCA_050725955.1 Pseudolabrys sp.
CTTCGCCGGCAAGCCTGTCGCTCACCGCTACGCCGCCCTCGCCCACCGGATAATGCTTATAGGCCTGCTGCCGATGCAGGGGGATCGGGTAATAGATTGCCGTCGGGATACCCTCGGCCTTGAGCGCAGCCTGCAATTCGTCGCGCCTCCCGTTGGCGACGCGGAGGGTGTATTGCGCCCACACCGAGATCGCGCCGGCGGGGACCCGCGGCACGCTCACCACATCGCCGAGCGCTTCGCCATAGCGGCGGGCAATACGGTTGCGCGCCTCGATTTCGTCGGGAAAAATCTTCAGCTTCTCGCTCAGAATTGCCGCCTGGATGGTATCGAGCCGCGCGGTTAGACCAATCCGCACATTGTCGTAGCGGTCGCTGCCCTGCCCGTGCATGCGCAGGCTGCGCAACGTCTCGGCGAAGCCATCGTCGTCGGTCAGAATTGCGCCGCCGTCGCCATAGCAGCCGAGCGGCTTGGCCGGAAAAAAACTGGTCGCCGTCGCGTCGCCGAAAGTACCGAGCCTGCGGTTATTGAATGTCGCGCCGAGCGCCTGTGCAGCGTCGTCGAGCACAAACAGGTCTGCCTCTTTGGCAATGGCGGCGACGGCGTCGTGCCGGGCCGGCAGGCCGAACAGGTCGACGGGGATGACCCCCTTCGGCGTCAGCCCCGCCCGCTTGGCAGTCGCCAGCGCCGCCTTTAGCCCCTTGGCATCGATATTGAAGCTCTCCGCCTCGACGTCGACGAAAACCGGGGTAGCGCCGACCAGCGCCACCACTTCGGCCGTGGCGCAGAAGGTGAAGGTCGGACAAAACACGGCGTCGCCCGGGCCGATGCCCTTCGCCATCAACGCCAGTTGCAGCGCGTCGGTGCCGCTGGCACAGGTCACCGCATGACGCGTCCCGCAGAAATTCGCGAGTTCAGCCTCGAAGCTGCGTACTTCGGGACCGAGAATGAACTGGCAATGGCCGAGCACGCGCGCGACCGCGGCATCGATGGCGCCGCCGAGCCGGCGGCGTTGCGCGGCCACGTCGATAAACGGAATCATAGGCGCGGTGGGTCGCTGATTCATATTTTATCCAGGCAGTGGCGCTGCTTAGCCGGCGAGCACGCGCGGCGCCTGCCGCTGCGCCGGCGTCGCAGACCCCGGGCGGGCGGCTAGACAGCGAATGGCGATTTCGAGGCTGGCGACGCCCTCCTCCCCGGTCACCGCGGCCGCCGCCCCGGAGCGCACGGCGTGTATGAACGCCAGCAGCTCGGAGCGCAACGGTTCGGCATGTCCGACCGACAGATGGCGCATTGAATAGCTGCCGTCCGGCTGGAAGCCGAAGCACTCGGTCACCTGGCGCGTCAGCAGATCGGCGGTGATGTATTTGCCGCGGGTGGCGACGATGACGGTGCGCGCCTTGAACGGCGTCAGCCAGTTGGTGTTGATATGCGCGAGCACGCCCGAGGCGGTGCGGAATTGCAGCAGCGCAATGTCCTCGCGCTCGGCAATGGCATTGGAAAGCTGAGGCTGCACCTCGATGATCTCGGAATCGGTGAACCAGCGGATCAGGTCGATATCGTGCACGGCGAGATCGATGACCACGCCGACATTCGACATGCGCGGCGGAAACGGCCCGACCCGGGTGATCGCAATCGAAAGGATGTCCTCGTTGCGGATGGCTTCCTTGATTGCCTCGACCGCCGGATTGAAGCGCTCGACATGGCCGACCATCAACGCGACACCGGCGCTGCGCGCCGCGGCGATGATGTCGCGGCCTTCCTCCACCGACGAAGCAATCGGCTTTTCCACCATGACATGCACGCCGCGCGCGATGCAGGCGAGCGCGATGCTGTGATGCAGATGTGTCGGTGCCGCGATGGTGACGGCATCGACCTTGAGATCGAGCAATTGTTCGGTGTCAGCGACGGCCGCGCAGCCGAGCGTGCGCGCGACAAATTCGGCCTGCTTTTGATCGGGATCGGCAACGCCGACCAGTTGCGCCCCCGGCAACCCGGTGAGCACGCGTGCGTGGTTGCTGCCCATGACACCGACGCCGATCACGCCGATACGCAATACGGGCTCGGCATCCGGTTTTGCCGTTTGCATCATGTTTGGACGGAAATCCCCTGACCCTTCAGCCAAGCCCTCCCTAGCACGCTCAGCGTCGGCTGGCGACCGTCCCAGAAAACCACGTCGAACACGTTTTGATTCAAAGCGTTACAACGAATTCGGCCGGTATAAAATTGGCGTAATAGACGCCCGCTCGGCTGTCCTATTCGGCTGCTCGCGAGGCCGGAACCGAAAGCCGCAAGCCAGCGGCGAGCGCATCCTCGCGGAACGACTTCACCGCGCCGAGCGAAAGCTCGGCCGCGGTCTTGGTCCCAAGGCTCGGGAGTTTTTTCAGCACGTCGGCCGGCGCGGTGATGATATGGCAACCCAAGTCGTCGGCTTCCACCACATTGAAAACCTCGCGCGTGGACGCCCAGATGATCTCGATGTTGCGCGTCTTGCGGGCGCGCGCGATCGCATCCTGCATGATCGGCCGGTAGTCGATGCCGAAATCCGCGAGCCGCCCGGCGAACACCGAAACGCATGCCGGCGCACCACCGTCGAGCGCTTCGACTGCGCGCGCCACCTGCTCGGCGGTGAAGATCGCGGTCATGTTGACCTTGACGCCGTCGCGCGACAACGAGCGCACCACATCGAACAGCGGCTCGTTGCGCGTGGTGGTCACCGGCAGCTTGACGTAGACATTCTTGCCCCAGGCGGCGATGACGCCCGCCTGCGCGACCATTTCGGCAATGTCGTCGGAGAACACCTCGAACGAGATGTGGCGGTCGGGCACGGCGGCGACCAGATCGCGCGCGTAGTGCTCGTAGTCGCTCACGCCGGCTTTCTTGAGCAGCGACGGATTGGTGGTAAACCCGGCAATCCAGGACTGCTTGGCCATCTCGACGATTTGCGCCTTGTCGGCGCCGTCGGTGAACAATTTGACCTTAAGATCGGACAGTTTCGCCATGCCGGTTACCTTCCCGAATTCCGATATATCCCATTCTCATCGCGCCACAATCAAGCTATGAGCATCGCCGGCCGTGCGATTTTCCACCGCTTAGTCGAACCGACTTATTGCGTCCTGAGGCTAACCACAAAGTAGCTTATTGGTCTCCAGCGCAGGATCCGGATCGATGCGAAATCTGTTCATTTTCGCGCTGAAAGCGGCCGCCTCGATTATCCTGCTCTATTTCGCCTTCGCGCAGGTGAAACTGAACCTGATCGCCCAGCAGTTCGACCACCTGAGAGATGGCTGGCTGGCGGCGGCCGTTTTGATCCTGGTCGCGCAGATTTGTGCGAACGCGGTGCGCTGGCAAAAGATCGTCCGGCAATGCGACGCGGCGGGGCGGCCGCCGTTCACC
>JBOHII010000202.1:0-8082 GCA_050725955.1 Pseudolabrys sp.
CGCCGAGGCCGCGCATGAAACGTTCGCGGATCTGCACCGGATCGCGATCGGTAGCGCCGACGCCGGGCTTGTTGTCGGTGCGCACGGCAATCAGGCTCGGCCCGCCGTTGAGCGCAGAGGTGAACAGGCGATCGAAATCGTCCTCGTCGGCAGCCCAGGCGCTATTGGCAACGCCGGAGCCGCGCGCGATGGCGACCAGATCGGCCGCGGTTGCGCAAGCTGTCGGCTGTCCGCCGGTGATCTGGTAGATGCCGTTGTCCCACACCACCATCGTTAGATTTTTTGGCGCCTGCATGGCGATGGTTGCGAGGCAGCCGAGTTGCATCAGCAGGGAGCCGTCGCCCTCGAGCGCGATCACGTGGCGCTGCGGCTGCGCGATGGCGACGCCGAAAGCGATCGGGATGGCGAGGCCCATGCTGCCAAGCATGTAATAATTCTGCGGCCGCTGGCCGCTC
Organism: Pseudolabrys sp.; assembly: GCA_050725955.1. Taxonomy (GTDB): domain Bacteria; phylum Pseudomonadota; class Alphaproteobacteria; order Rhizobiales; family Xanthobacteraceae; genus Pseudolabrys. Next base: position 456 of record JBOHII010000202.1, read on the forward strand.
ATCCACAGATCGAAATTGGCGTTGCCGATACCGCCGACCACCGCCTCCCCGCGCTTGAGCTTGGCGACCAGCCGCTTGGTCAAGTCGAAGCGGTTCATCACTTTGGCGTTGTGCGCGCCGACCGCGCCGGTTTGCGTTGCGGTCATGCTCACGCCTCGAACACTTTGCCGCCAGTCAACAGCGGCGACAGGATGAAGGTGACCGGCGCCTGCGTCGCCACCGCCTGCTTGATCGAGCGGTCGACGATGAAGGCGAGTTCGTCGTGGCGCGTGATGGTGTGGTGCTCGATGCCGAGTGAATCAAGTACTGGGCGCATGGTCTTACACACCATGGCCTGGCCGAGATTGAACTCGCCGAGCGTGCCGCGCTCGGACACGAAAATCAGCGCCGGGATCTGGCCCGGCACCACCAGCGAAGCGAGCGCGTTGGGGACGGTGCCGAAGCCCGAGGTCTGCATCAGCACCGCGCCGCGCAAACCGCCCATCCAGGCGCCGGTGACGATGCCGATGGCTTCTTCCTCGCGCGTACAGGCGAAGGTCGTGAAGTAGGCATCCCGGTGCAGCGCCTTAATCAGCGGCGTAAACACCTTGTCGGGGACGTAGACGACCAGCTTGACGTTGTTGCTCTTGAGGGTCGCCAGCACGATGTCGTGCCAAACCGCCGTTCGCGTTTGCAGTTCATTCATGGATCAAGCGGCCGGGTCGGGCGTCCTTTTTGAACAGCGTGAAATTTTGGGCTTTGCCCTGATTTGGCGCCGCCGCCTCGAACGCCATTGCTCCAATGTTCGCAAAAGCTTACTCTAATCCTGTCACCGGTGCTAACGAGAAAAATATTGCCGGACCATAAGGGGAGGAAAATGAAGAAAGCACAAGGAAATTCGACGCCGTCACGACGGCAACTCATCAAGGGCGCAGGCGTTCTGGCGGCGGGCATTGCCGCGCCGTCAATCCTGAACGTCCGCTCGGCTTTTGCCGCCTATCCGGACCGCCCCGTCAAGATCGTGGTGGCCAATTCGCCCGGCGGGCCGTCCGACATCGCCGCGCGCATCGTCGCGGCGGCGTTGCAGCAAAACACCGACAAGACCTTCATCATTGAAAACCGCGGCGGCGCCGGTGGCAATATCGGATTCGGCTATGCCGCGAAGGCCGAACCTGACGGCTATACGATCCTGGAGATCACCAACTCCTTCTCGGTCAACGTCAACCTCTATCACAATCTGCCCTACAAGGTGGACGACTTCGTCCCGATCAGCGAACTGGTGAGCTCGCCCAATACGTTTACGGTGAAATCCGATCTGCCGGCGAAGACCATGAAGGAATTCGTCGCGCTCGCCCGCGCCAACCCGGACAAATACAACTGCTCGACGCCGCCCATCGGCACCTCGTCGCAATTGCAGCTGGAGTATCTTAAATACGTCGACAAGCTGCCGAAACTGAGCGACGTCGTGTTCAAGGGCGGCGGCGACGCCATCACCGCGCTGCTCAGCGGCACCGTGCAACTGAGCTCCGGCTCGCTGGCGCCCGCTTTGCCGCACATCAAAGGCGGCGCACTGCGTTGCCTGGCGGTGACCGGCGACAAGCGCTGGCCCGAACTGCCCGACGTTCCGACCATGGTGGAGGCCGGCTACAAGAACTTCGTGTTCGGGGTCGATTGCGCCCTGCTGGCGCCGGCCAAGACGCCGCCGGCAGTGGTCAAATGGCTGGAGGCGGAAACGTTGAAGGTTCTCCAGAACAAGGACATTCAGGACAAGCTGCACAAAGCCGGCTTCCTGGTGCGGCCGCAGGGCGCTGACGCCGCCTGGAAGCGAGTGCACAACGAAATCACCTTGTTCAAGGACATCATCGAGACGGCGCACATTAAGACGATGTAAGTCCGGCGCCGGACCTGACGCGCCCGCTGTCACACAACATTGGCGGCGGGCGCAATTGCAAAAAACGGGATTGCAAGAAAGAAACGCACGTGCGGATCAAATCCATCGAGCCGATCGCGGTCAGCCTGCCGATGCTCAAGCCCGTCATCATGGCGGGCGAGGAAGTGCGCCGCGCCGATAACGTGCTGGTGCGCATCGAGGCCGACAACGGCCTCGTCGGCTGGGGCGAAGCTGCCGCGGCGCCGCTCATGACCGGCGAAACGCTCGAGAGCATCGTTTCGGCGGTGCATTTTCTTGAGCCGGGGCTGCGCGGGCGCGACCCGGGCGATATCGAAGGCGCACTCGCCGTCATGGACGGCCGCATGTACGGCAATCACGGCGCCAAGGCGGCGATCGAAATCGCGTTGCACGATCTCGCCGGGCGCGCCGCCGGCCTACCGGTGCACGCGCTGCTCGGCGAGAAGAAACGCACCCGCATGCCGCTCCTCGCCGTGATCGGCAGCGGCGATCTCGACGGCGACCTGCAAGACGCGGCGAAAAAGAAGGCGGCCGGCATCACCGCCTACAAAATCAAGGTCGGCATCGACTCCGCAGTAAACGATGCCGCCCGCACGCGGGCGATCTGCAAGCTGCTGGGCAATGGCCTGTTGATTTCCGCCGACGCCAACCAGGGCTACACGGCCGAGCAGGCGCTTGAATACGTGCGCGCGGTCAGCGGCTGCGGCCTCGACTTCTTCGAACAGCCGGTCGAGGCCCACGATCTCGGCGGCATGGCGGCGGTTGCCGCAGCGGCGCCCGATATCGCCATCGGCGCCGACGAAGGCATTCATTCGCTCGCCGACATCGCGCGGCACCACGAACGCAAGGCCGCGCGCGGCGTTGGCCTGAAGGCGATCAAGCTCGGCGGCATTCGGGCTGTGGTCGAGGCCGGCGAGCTCTGCGAACGGTTCGGCATGAGCGTCAACATTTCCTGCAAGACCGGCGAATCGAGCGTCGCCTGCGCGGCGGCACTGCACGCGGCGTCCGTTGTCCCCAACATCGCCTGGGCGCTGACGCTGACCCATGCCGCGCTCGCCGAGGATGTAACCGCGCGGCCGATCCTAACCGTGCGCGGCCATGCCGAGGCGATCGACCGGCCGGGGCTCGGTATCGAGGTCGACGAAGACCGTGTGCGACGGCACCGCGTGGAGATCGCCGCGCGGAACGTGGCGTGAGCGGGCACCCGGCAAGGCTCTCCGTTTCAATACAATGGTTGCCACGCGACCGCATCGTAGTGGATGATGCGGCAGAAGACTGAACAACAATGGTGCCAGGGAGGGCATAATGAGCCGCAAACATTGGCAGAATCGGTGCTGGTCGCCGACTACATGGCGCGCGTGAAGATGATCCCGGTGACGCCGAAGAGCTGGAAAGACATGTTCATCGACGCCGTGCACAACCTGCCGGGCAGTTGATGAGCAACCGGGATCGCCGGCCATGAGCGCCGTTCTGCTTGAGGTGAATGGGGTAACCCTGCAGTACAAGACGCCGCGCCATCTGGTGACGGCGACCTACAAGGTCGATTTCAACGTCTATCAAGGCGACCGCTACGTAATCCTCGGGCCTTCCGGCTGCGGCAAGTCCACGTTGCTCAAATCGGTCGGCGGTTTCATGCCGCCGGTCGAGGGCTCGATCCGCATCCGCGGCCGCGAGATCCGCGAGCCGGGCCCGGACCGCATGATGGTGTTCCAGGAATTCGAACAGCTTATGCCGTGGAAGACAGTTTACCAGAACGTGCTGTTCCCGATGAAGGTGACGCGGAAGTTCACGTCGGCGGAAGCGGCGGTGCGGGCGAAGGCTGTTATCGAAAAGGTCAAGCTCACCGAATTTCAGGACGTCTATCCGCACATGCTTTCGGGCGGCATGAAAATGCGTGTCGCCATCGCGCGCGCCATGGCGCTCGAGCCCGATATTTTGCTGATGGACGAGCCGTTCGCAGCGCTCGACGCCATGACCCGCCGCACGATGCAGAAGGAACTGCTGGCGCTGTGGGATCAGCTGCGCTTCACGGTGATGTTCGTCACCCATTCCATCGAGGAGGCCATCATCGTCGGCTCGCGCATTCTGGTGCTGTCGCCGCATCCGGGCCGCGTGCGCGCCGAACTCGACGCCGGCCACATCGACTACACCGATATTGACAAGCCGGAATTCGGTGCATTGACAAAGCGCATCCATAGACTGCTGTTCGGCGATGAGACCGCCCCCGCTAAAGCCACCGAGGACGCCGGCGCGTGAATGAGCATTCGCACCGTCCGGAATTCGAAAGCGAGCTGGTTGCTTCCGGCGTCATCGGCGACGTGGAGCGGCCGCTTACCTTTGCCGAGCGCGTCGTCAACAACGAGAGCGTGCAGCGATTGGCAATCCTGGCCGTGTTGATCTTGGTGTGGGAGCTCTACGCGCGCTGGCTAGACAATTCACTGCTGTTCCCGACATTCACCGAGACCCTGCGCACGTTCTGGCACGATATCCGCAATGGCGTGCTGATCGACCGTACGCTTACCTCGTTGCGCACGCTCGCCATCGGTTATGCGTTCGGCCTGGCATTGGCGGCGCTGTTCACAACGTTTGCAGTCGCCAGCGGTATCGGCAGCCGCATTCTTTCAACACTCACCGCCATGTTCAATCCGCTGCCGGCGATTGCGCTGCTGCCGCTTGCCTTGATCTGGTTTGGCCTGGGCACGCCATCGCTGGTATTCGTGATCATCCACTCGGTGCTATGGGCCGTTGCGCTCAACACCCTGATCGGTTTTCGCGGCGTGCCGGAAACCTTGCGCATGAGCGGGCGCAATGTCGGTCTGACCGGCGCGCGCTATGTCGGCTTGATCCTGATCCCCGCCGCGTTTCCCTCGATCCTCGCCGGCATGAAGGTCGGCTGGGCCTTCGCCTGGCGCACGCTGGTCGCGGCGGAATTGGTGTTCGGCGTCTCGTCGCGTTCCGGTGGCATTGGCTGGTACATATTCGAGGCGCGCAACGACCTCGATACCGCGACCGTGTTCTCCGGGCTGCTGACTGTGATCCTGATCGGCCTGCTGGTCGAATCGGTCATCTTCCGCACCATCGAGGCGCGCACGGTCAATCTGTGGGGCATGCAGCGATGAGCGATATGCTGTGCGTCGAGATCTGGCGCGGGTCCGAGAACGGGCATTTTCAGCCTTTCGCTATTCCGCGCCGCGAGCACCAGACCGTGCTCGACGTGGTCACCGAAATCCAGCGCGAGCACGACGAGACGCTGTCCTATCGCTTCGCCTGCCGCGTCGGCATGTGCGGCTCCTGCGCCATGGTGGTGAACGACCGCCCACGCTGGACCTGCCGCACGCGCGTGCGCGACGTAATCGGCGGCGATGACCGCCTGCGGCTGGAGCCCCTGCGCAATTTCGCGGTGGTCAAGGACCTGGCGGTTGAGATGACGCAGTTCTTTGACAAATGGAAAGCCGCGCAGGGCTATTTCGAACCGGGCGTAACGCCCAAGACGGATTTCGCGGTGGTGCCGCCGGCATCGCCGCAACGTCAGGCCGCCGATGCCGGCATCGAATGCATCGGCTGCGGCGTCTGCTATTCCGCCTGCGACGTGGTGGCCTGGGATCGGGACTATCTCGGGCCGGCGGCGCTCAACCGCGCCTGGACGCTGGTCAACGACGTGCGCGACCAGGACAACGACGCCCGCCTTAACGCGGTGTCAGGCAGCGAGGGCTGCCAGGCCTGCCACACTCATATGAGTTGCACATCGTTCTGCCCGAAGGCGATTGCGCCGACCTATTCGATCGCCGGCCTCAAACGCGCGGTGCTGCGCAAAACTTTGCGAGGTGCCGTGTGACGCCCGTTCTGTTCCTCGCGCAACGGGTCACCGCCTTCGTGCTGGCGGCGGCGGTCGCCATCCACCTTGGCACCATCCTCTACGCGGTGCGCGGTGGCCTGACCGCGGCGGACATCCTAGCGCGCACGCATGGCAATATTGCTTTTGCGCTATTTTATGGACTTTTCGTCGTCGCGGTCGCGGTCCACGCGCCGATCGGATTGCGCAACGTGTTGCGCGAATGGACGCCGTGGCGTGGCCGTTTGTTCGATCTCGCGCTGGCTTTGGTTTCAATTCTGCTGCTCACCCTCGGCCTGCGTGCCGTTTTCGCGGTGTTCACAGCGTGAGAGCGTCGCACCATCAACGCGGCTTTGTCGCGGCCATGCTGCACCGCCTGTCGGGCGTCGCGCTGGCGATTTTTCTTCCCATCCATTTTCTCGCCTTGGCCACCGCGCTTAACGGCGCCAAGGCGCTCGACGCGTTCCTGGCGGTAACACGACAGCCGCTCGTCATGGCGGCAGAATTTGCCATCGTCGTCGCGCTCGGCATTCATATGACATTAGGCCTGCGAGTGCTGGCGATCGAGTTTTTTGATTTCCGGGAGAAGACGCTCGTTCCGCTGTCGGTCTGCGCCGCCGCCGTGCTGGCGGTCGGCGCCCTCTTCATCCTCAACGCCGGCTGACGTGATGATCGCCGGCCTCCCCTACGACACCATCGCGGTTCTCTGGCTCGGTGCGCTGTTCGGCGGCGTCGCCGCCGGCGGTAGCGGTTTTGCATTCGGCGTCGCCGCTTCCGCGATCTGGCTGCACCGCATCGATCCGGTGCATTGTGCGCTGATGGTCACCGGCTGCGGCGTGCTGTTGCATTCGACCACGATCTGGCAGCAGCGTCGGCACATCGAATTCGGCCGGCTGTGGCCGTTCCTGGTGGGCGGCATTGCCGGCATCCCGATCGGCGTCCGCCTCTTGGTGTTTACCGACGCCGGCGTGCTCAAGGCCGCGCTCGGCGTTTTCCTGCTGGCGTTCGGCGCCTATGCCCTGCTCTCCCCACGGTTGCACACGTTCTCTGGCGGCGGCCGCATCGCCGACGCCGGGGTCGGCTTCCTCGGCGGCATTCTTGGTGGAATCGGCGGCTATTCCGGCGTGTTGCCGACCATCTGGACGCAGATCCGGGGCTGGCCCAAGGCCAGGGCCCGCGCGGTCTACCAGCCGTTCATCATTGTGATGCATGCGCTTGCTTTGACGGGCATCGCCTGGGTGACTTTGGACCGCACCGGCGTGATAATGTTGCTGGCGGTGCTGCCGCCGCTTTTGGCCGGAACCTGGTTCGGCTGGCAGCTTTACGGCAAGCTCGACGATCGGCGCTTCCGCCAAGCGCTTGCCGTGCTTCTGATCGCGTCCGGTGTGACACTCGTGCTTTAGCCGTGTTTTAGGACATCGTCATGCAACTCGATCTCAAGGAAGTCGAGGAACTGAGCAAGACGCTGTATATCCGCGCGCTCAAGCTGTTGCCGAACGACATCAAGCAAGGCTTCGAACGCCTGCTGATGCAGGAAACCGACGCCACCGGCAAGACCATCCTCGACACCATGGTCGAGAACATCGCGGTCGCCGAGCGCACCAAGAATTTGCTCTGCCAGGACACCGGCATCCCGATCTACAACGTCACCATCGGCCGTCACGTCGAACTCGACGGCGCCGCCATGAAAGAAGCGATCCGCCGCGGCTGCGAACGCGCCACCAAAGAGCATCCGCTGCGCTCCTCGGTGGTGCATCCGGTGACCCGCAAGAACGAACAGACCTCGTGCGGCATCGGCATCCCGGTCATCCATGTCGATTTCGATGAGCGCGAGGAGACGGTCGAGATCGAGATGATTACGTCAGGATCCGGCTCGGAAAACGGTTCGTTCCTGCAGATGCTGATTC
>JBOHII010000203.1:0-2871 GCA_050725955.1 Pseudolabrys sp.
GCGGTAGGTCGATCGCGGTCGCGACCGAGGGATGGTCGAGGGTGAGCGTCGGCGGCGCGATCTGATCGCGAATCGCCAGGATCGAGAAGATCGCCTCGACCGCGCCGGCGGCCCCGAGCAGGTGGCCGATACAGGACTTGGTCGAGGACATCGAGATGCGGCCGGCAGCATTGCCGACCAGTCGCTGCACCGCGCCGAGTTCGATTTCGTCGCCGAGCGGCGTCGATGTGCCGTGCGCATTAATATAGTCGATATCGCCCGCCGACATTCCGGCGCGCTTGAGCGCCATGCTCATGCAGCGAAAGGCGCCGTCGCCATCCGGCGCCGGAGCCGTAATATGATAGGCGTCGCCCGACAGTCCGTAGCCGATCAGTTCGCCATAAATTTTAGCGCCGCGCGCCTTGGCGTGCTCGAGCGCTTCCAGCACCACCGCGCCGGCGCCCTCGCCCATCACGAACCCGTCGCGCGCCTTGTCGTAGGGCCGCGAGGCGCGCTTGGGATCGTCGTTGAAATTGGTCGACAGCGCGCGCAACGCCGCGAAACCGGAAAGCGCGATGCGGTTGACCGGCGATTCGGTGCCGCCCGCAACCATCACGTCGGCATCGCCAAGCGCCACCATGCGCGCCGCATCGCCGATGGCATGTGCGCCGGTCGAACAGGCGGTGACCACCGCGTGGTTGGGGCCTTTCAGGCCAAACTCGATGGAGACGAAGCCGGAGGCGAGATTGATGATGCGGCCGGGAATGAAAAACGGCGAGACCCGGCGCGGGCCTCTCTCCTTCAGCGCGATTGCGGTTTCCGCGATGCCTTCGATGCCGCCGATGCCGGAGCCGATCAGCACGCCGGTCGTGGTCTGATCCTCGTAGCTTTCCGGCCGCCAGCCGGCGTCGTCGAGCGCTTGTTTCGCAGCGCACATGGCATAGACGATGAAGTCGTCGACCTTGCGCTGTTCCTTCGGCTCCATCCATTGATCGGGATTGAAAGTGCCGTTGCTGCCGTCGCCGCGCGGGACCATACAGGCGATCTTGCAGGACACGTCGGAGACGTCGAAGGTGTCGATCTTCTTGGCGCCGCTCTCGCCCTTGAGCAGCCGCTGCCAAGTCGTCTCCACGCCGCATCCGAGCGGCGTGAGCATCCCCATCCCGGTGACGACGACTCGTCTCATAGCCGGCTCCGCGCCAAACTAAACGCCCCTACGCTCCGCGTTCCGGGCATAGCCCACAAATCGGCGACTAATGAAGCGATCGAGCAGCTGCGGCGGCTTTCGCTCAGCTTTTCGCGTTTTTCTCGAGGAATTTGACCGCGTCGCCAACGGTAAGGATCGTCTCGGCGGCATCGTCCGGAATTTCGCAGCCGAATTCCTCTTCAAAAGCCATCACGAGCTCGACGGTGTCGAGACTGTCGGCGCCAAGATCGTCGATGAAACTGGCTTGTTCGGTCACCTTGTCAGGCTCTACCCCGAGGTGCTCCACGACGATCTTCTTCACCCGCTCGCCAATATCACTCCTCGTTCCATCCTCGTGCTTTTCAGATTGGGCTGCGACCGGGACCGGAACGCAACCATCGCGGTATGGCCTCATCGTGGTTGGCGGTGGCGAAACGACTGTCGATCTCGGAAGTTCGGTTGCATCCGCTATCGGCCGCCCCAGCCGGGCCGAATTTCGGTTACCATACTTCAAATGCGTTGACTAGCGCGCGCGAGCGTAGCCGGGCAAGCCCTGGAAAGCCAACAATTTCCACCTGTTTTTAGCGTGCGAACGACGCCGAATTGCGGTCTTGGTTTTCCGGGACGCGCGCTAGATCATGGCCATCCCGCCATTGACGTGAATGGTCTGCCCGGTGACATAGGCGGCCTCCTCCGAGGCGAGGTACACCGCTGCAGCCGCCACATCGTCCGGCGTTCCAAGCCGGCCGGCGGGAACTCGCGCCATAATGCTCTCACGCTGCTTGTCGTTGAGCTTGTCGATCATGGCGCTGGCGATGATGCCGGGAGCGATGCAATTGGCGGTGACGTTTCGCTTGGCGTATTCCGCTGCCACCGACTTCATCATGCCCACAAGCCCCGCCTTCGAGGCGGTATAATTGCCCTGCCCCGGATTGCCGGTAACGCCGACCACCGAGGAAATACCGATGATGCGGCCCCAACGGCGGCGCATCATCGTTTTCACTGCCGCGCGGGTGAGCCGGAAGGCTGCGGTCAAGTTGACCGCGATGACTTTGTCCCAGTCCTCGTCGCGCAACTGCACGAATAGATTATCGCGGTTGACCCCGGCATTGGCGACCAGGATGTCGAGCTTCTGCATTTTCGCTTCCGCGCTCGGCACCAGCGCCTCGACCGCATCCTTGTCGGCAAGATCGCAGGGCAGCACGTGCACGCGGTCGGCCAGCTCGTCTGCGAGCGCATCGAGCGCCTCGCGCCGCGTGCCGGAGAGCGCAACGGTCGAACCCTGGCCGTGCAGCGCGCGGGCGATGGCGCCGCCGATCGCGCCGGTAGCGCCTGTCACCAGTGCGGTCTTGCCGGTGAGATCGAACATCGTCTATCTCCAAATTCGTTTGCGCATGATCTTGTCCGACCTTGCTTCGCCCGCCGAAGCGGGCTTCGCGAAGGCGGGAAACCGGTTGCCACTTTTCGGCATCATGCGCGCGCCGCCTTGAACGCGGCGATGTCCTCCGGGCTGCCGATCGCGCTTGCATTCGCGCCATCGGCGATGCGCTTGATGAGACCGCTCAGCACTTTACCCGCGCCCATTTCATAGAACGTATTGGCGCCCGCTGCCGCCATTGCCGCAACCGACTCGCGCCAGCGCACCGTGCCGGTCACCTGCGCGACCAGAGCGCGCACGATTTCGGCGGGCTCGCTGATCGGTTTGG
>JBOHII010000204.1:0-6956 GCA_050725955.1 Pseudolabrys sp.
CGACATTCTTGAGTTGCGGCTGCGACACCGCCGCGCCCTGGATATGGGTCGGATCGTTGAGATAGGTGCGCAGGAACGCCATGAGGTCGGTCTTGTAGTTTTGCGGGAAGACGTTTTGCGCATCCCACTGCGCCTTGATTTCTGCCGGACTGGGCCCGATTTCGGTCGCGCAGCCGCCGACCAGAAGCACCGCCGCTAACGCCAACCATCGCATCCGCTGCCTCCGCCTTTCACGGCTTGGCGCCCTTGTCCGCAATCATAGCGGCTGGTGCCGGATCGGCTAGCCCGCCCGTCGAAATAGACAGCGGCGGCATGGTGTTAGACTATATAACCGCTTGCCGAAGAACGGCCTTGCTCGCGTGCCAGACGGGACATTATGCCTGCGCTTTCCCGCCGCTCATTCCTGACCGGCCCCCTCGCCGCCGGTTGCGCCGTGCTGGCGAGCCCGGGGCGCGCCGCAGCGCCTGCCGCGACCGCGCAAGGCCCCGGAGTCTACCGCTACAAGCTCGGCGACATCGAGCTCACCGCGCTCTACGACGGCGTATGGTATCTGCCGATCGACGACAAATTCGTGCGCAATGCGAGCGCCGCGGATGTGAACGAGGCACTCGCCGCCGCCTACCTTCCTCCGAACGTGTTGCCGATCTCGTTCACCGCGCTCTTGGTGAATACCGGCGGCAAACTGGTGCTCATCGACACCGGCACCGCCGGCCAGATCGTCGACACCGCCGGCTTCATGAACGCCAACCTCGCCGCCGCCGGGATTACGCCTGATGCCATCGACACCATCGTCATTTCGCATTTCCATCCCGACCATATCGACGGCATCAAGACCAAGGACGGCAACAAGGTGTTCGCCAATGCCGAAATCCTGGTGCCGGAGCCGGAGTGGAAGTTCTGGATGGACGACGGCAACATGAGCCGCGCCGAGGGCGCGGTGCATCGTTATTTCCTCAACGCGCGGCGCATTTTCAAGGACATCACCAGGCAAGTGCGGCCGTTCAAGCCCGGCGCCGAGGTCGCCGCCGGCATCGTCTCGATCCCGGCCTACGGCCACACCCCCGGCCACACCGCCTTCGGCATCTATTCCGGCAATCGATCGATGCTGGCGATGAGCGACACCGCTCGCAATCCCTATCTGTTCGTCCGCCATCCCGAATGGCAGCCGATATTCGACATGGACGGATTGCTCGCCGCCAAAACCCGCGTGGTCATGCTCGACCGCGTCGCCGCCGACCGCATGCTGGTCGAGGCCTATCACTTCCCGTTTCCGGCCTGCGGACACATCGCCAAGGCTGGCACCGGCTACGAACTGGTGCCGGCGATGTGGCAGCCGCTCTAGGCTGCCGGCGCAACTCAAAACGTGGCGCCGCCTCGCAGCATGAACGTTCGGCCCGGCTGCGGATAAGCATTGAAGTAGCCGGGGGTGAACGCGCTGGCGATGGCGTAGTCGAAATAATTGGCGTTGAATAAATTCAACACGCCTGCCGACCAGAAAAAACGATCGTATTGGCCGCTGAATTTCACATCCATCGTCGCATTCGCGGGGATGAGAGCTTGCGTATTGGCCTGGTCGTTGTCCATCCGACGCGTGCCCAGGAGGCGCCCATTGACATCGAGCACAAGCCATTTCTTCCAGATATCCCAGGACACGCCCGCATTTCCGCTCCAGCGCGACACCAGGGGAATGTCGTTGCCGGCGAACGCTCCCTCGCGGAACGTGGCCCGCGTATAGGCAAAGCCGCCACGCAGCCGGACGTTATCGGTCAGCTGGTATGTCGCGCTGTTTTCCCAGCCCAGGCGCTGCGTCGGATCGAGATTGACGTCGACAAAAAGCGCCGGAATAAAATGGATCTCGTTATTGAGCTCCATGACGTAGGCGCTGCTTTCGACACTGAGCCGTTCCCATTTGACGCGAATTCCAGCTTCGCCGTCGTAGGAAGTCTGGGTTTTCAGGTCCAAGCTTGCCGGGTTGGCTGTTCCGAACGGATTACCGGCACCGACCCGTTCGTCCGCATTGGGCAGGCGGAATGCCCGCGCCACGCGACCGAAAAGCGTGATGGCGGAATTAATTCGATAATCGGCGCCGAAATGCGCGGCGTATTGCCATTCACCCGCGTCGACCGGAGTCGCTTGCGGATCGGTGGCGTAGAATCCCGCGTTCGGGTCGACGCTCGCGTTATAATCGTCCCGCCCACTAATCATATTGCGTTGCAGGCGGCCGCCGAACGAAACATCCAAGTTCGGCGTCACCGACGTCGTGTTCATTCCATATATGGCGGCGGTCGTTTGCCTAATGCTGTAGCGGTGAATGTCTTCGCCGCCGGGGGCCTCGGGCCGGTCCGAATCATATTGGGTGTTGTAGAAATCGAGGCCTGTCAGCAGATGGTTTGGCACGCCAAACAGCTGATGATGCGCGTCCAACCGCGGCGTCAGCGACGACGTCGTCATGACAGTGTTGACGTAGCTGCTGGGAACCGCGCTCGACGGATCGAAGCTGAAATTCGGATTGTTGAAATAGTTGTAAAACTGGCTTTGTTGGAATTTCCGCCGCACGCCGCCATCGACAATGAGTTCGGTATCGGATGCGAGAGCGTGCGTAAATCCGGTTGTAATATTGAAGTCCTGTTTATCGGCCCAATCGAGAGGCGTAACGGAGGCGCGCGGCGTATCCAGAGTGATCGGATAGACAAGCGGAAGATTGGGCAGTGGGCCGGGAAGATTTTGCCGTTGGCTGTCGGCCGCGATGGTCAGATAGCCGCTCCAATCGGGGGTCTTGTAGTTGAGGTTGCCGATAACGTTCTGCTTCCTCAATTCACTGTTTTGGCGATAGCCGGACGAGGCGACACCATTGCCGAATACGGACGCCGACCAGGGCCCCGAAGAACTGCTGGCGGACATGCGGCCCTCATAAAGGCCGTAGGACCCGACGGCGCCCTCGACGCGGCCTGCGAGCGGCGAATGGGCGGCGGATTTCGTCACGATGTTGATGACGCCGCCGATTGCGCCGTCGCCATAAAGGACCGTGCCGCTATTGCCGCGGGTAATTTCAATACGCTCGATGCTGTTGAGCGGGATCGATGAGAAATCGAACCCTTGCAAATCGAAATCCTGGTAGCGCCGCCCATTCACGAGGATAAGGACGTTCGATTGCGCGAACGCGCCGAACCCGCGCAGATCGACCGCATCTTCGCTGCCGGTCGGACCGCCCAAGAGGTGCGTGACTTGCACGCCGGCCTGTTGGCCTAAAATGTCGGGCAAGGACTGCGCGGGCGAATGCTCGATATCCTCAGCCGTGATCACCGACGTCGAGGCGCCGGTAATGCCCGTGCTCAACCGCGAGGACCACACATCGATTGGCGGCAATTGCAGCAAGCTCTGCGCGTACGCCGCTTGCGCGAGCATCGTCAGCGCCAAGGCGGCGCCGGTGACGCGAAGTTGATTTCCCATGACGCAACGTTCCTTCGTTTGCGCGCGCGCAAGGCGGCGCATCGGGTGAAGCCAAGCCCGGGGCGAAGGACACGTTTTGCGCCACGCATACGGACGACGCGCGATGCTCACGTGTGCAATGTCGTAACGGGATTTCCCGCACGGCTTCGCACCGGCATTGTCGTCACCGCTGCGAAAGACCGCTCCGTATGGACGCCCCGTCCACCGGTTGGGTGACCGCGCTGGCAGGTCTCCTGGCTCGCGGGTCCTCGCCCAGTTGCGCCCGGCCTTCCCGGTTTCCCAGTGGCCATGCGGACGCGGGCTCGCCGCTTACAGTTGCGGGGGCAGCCACGGATTACTGCGCATTCATCAAGAACGAAACGCGCGCAGAGCCCCGTGTTCCCTCTTTCGTCCCCGGAGCGACCCGGGGAACCAGCACGTTAAAATGTTCCCCCTAACCTGCTGACGAGTCAAGCGCTGCCGGTCCGGCGGCCGCGACGCGGGCGGCGCAATTTTTTCTGCCTACGCGGGACTAGACGCCCATCACGGATTGTTTTTCTCATGACGGACCGTCTTGTCGTATCGTTGCGCCCGAACCCTGACGAGGACCACCATGACCCCGCGCCAAACGCTTCGCACCATCGGCATTTTCGTCGCCGCCACGCTGCTCATTACGGCCCTCGGCTTCAAGCCGCTCACGGCCTACGCCATGGGCACCGACGATCCCAATCCGCCGACCGACGATGGCGCCAAGAAGAAGAAAAAGAAGAACAACCTCATCGAGCAGCATGAACAACAATTGGCGCAGGAGAAATTTTTGCGCGACTACCGCGCCGCCCGCCAGATGATCCTTGCCGGCAATTACCAGGCCGGCATTGTCGCCATGCATGCGCTCGGCCACGACGAGCATCCGGATGTCGCCAATTATATAGGCTACTCGTACCGCAAGATCGGCAACTACGATCAATCGAAAGTCTGGTACGAGAAGGCGCTCGCCGCCGATCCCAACCACGTGCGTACCTGGTCCTATTACGGCATGTGGCAGATGGAACAGGGCAACCGGCTCAAGGCCGAGGACGACCTGCTGAAGGTGAAGCTGATCTGCGGCAGCACGGCTTGCGAAGAGTATCGCCAACTCAAGGCCGTGATCGACGGCACCGCGAGTTACTGACGCCTCGCGACGCGAGAGCGATGCGGCGCGCAAGCCTACGGCGCGCGGGGGACACGGATGTCCTACCCGCCCGTTTCCTCAACGACCCATCGATGATAGGTCGCATCGGAGCTTTCGATGGGCAAGACCATGATGGCCGGAACGTCGTAGCTGTGCATCTCCTTGACCATTGCGCGCACCGGTTCGGCCAGTGAGGCGCGCGTCTTGACGAGCATGACCGTCTCCTCGGCGCGTTCGATATTGCCCTGCCACCAGTAGTGCGAAATCATCCCCGGCAGGATATTCACGCAAGCCCCCAGCCGCATTTCGACGATCGCGCGGCCGGCTTTCTCCGCCTCGACAATCGAGGGCCAAGTCGTATAGACGAGCACCGCGCGTTCCATGGTGAGGCCTCCTGTCATGAGCCGTCCGGCCAAGCGTATTGAGCACATTGCCTTTGTCCCGGGCTCGACGCCCGAGGCACGCGAGGCCTACGAACGGCTGCAAGCGCGCTATGGCAACGCCGACCCGAAAAATGCCGACGTGATCGTGGCGCTTGGCGGCGACGGCCTGATGCTGCAAACGCTGCACAAATATATGAATTCAAGCAAGCCGATCTACGGCATGCACCGCGGCACCATTGGTTTCCTGATGAACGAATTCGCTTTGGACGGCCTGCCCGAGCGGATCGCCGCCGCTCATAACACCATCATCCATCCGTTGGTCATGCGCGCGCGCGATGCCGAAGGCCGCGTGCACGAGCACCGCGCCATCAACGAGGTGTCGCTGTTCCGCCAGAAGGCGCAGGCCGCGCATCTGCGCATTCTGATCGACGGCCAGGAGCGGCTCGCCGACCTGATCGCCGACGGGCTGCTGGTGTCGACCCCCGCCGGCTCCACCGCCTATAACTTGTCGGTGCAGGGGCCGATCATCCCGATCAATGCGCCGCTGCTCGCGCTCACGCCGATCAGCCCATTCCGCCCGCGCCGTTGGCGCGGCGCACTGCTGCCCGACAAGGCCAAGGTCACCATCGAAGTGCTGGAGGCCGACAAGCGGCCGGTCGCCGCGGTCGCCGATTCCGATGAAGTGCGTTCGGTGCACAGCGTCGACATCGCAATGGACCTCGCCATGGCGATCGATTTGCTGTTCGATCCGGGTCACAGTCTCGACGAACGCATTTTACGCGAGCAGTTCGGTTTCTGAGATAACCTCGTAATAAACCTACGGCGCCTGGATGCTTAACCGGGCGTTAACGGGGGCCGATTAGCCTGGCCGTATTGAGGTATCGGGCTGCAGCGCCCGAGGCCCCGAGGCATCATGGTCCGCATCGAATTCAACCGCCTGCGTTTCCTCGTCATCGACGACAACGCCCATATGCGCCGGATTCTGCGCACTTTGCTGCATGGGTTCGGCGCCCGCGACGTCTACGAGGCGGAAGACGGTGCGGCCGGCCTCGAAGCCTTCACCCATTATGTCCCCGACATCGTCATCACCGACTGGGCAATGCCGATCTTCGACGGGCTCGAACTCACCCAGATGATCCGCCAGCCCGGCGCCAATTCCAATCCTTATGTCGCGGTCATCATGCTCACCGGCCATTCCGAGAAAAAGCGGGTGACGGCCGCGCGCGATGCCGGCATCACCGAATTCCTCGCCAAGCCGATCTCGGCCAAAGGCCTCTACGAGCGCATCGTCAATGTGGTCGCCAATCCGCGTTCCTTCATCAAAACCAAGACCTATTTCGGCCCCGACCGCCGCCGCAACGTCAATCCGAACTATGCCGGCACCGAGCGCCGCAGGGGCGGCAAGGCCGACGTGATCAAGCAAATCCCGCTTCTCGAAAAAGTCCGCAGCCCGGGTTAACAAAGGAACGCTTCCCATGGCCCCCCGCAAAGATACAGCGGCAGTCGCCACTTACGGCGACCACGAGGTCATTACGCCGGAGAACAGGCTGCGCAAGGCGGTCTCCACGCGGCCGTTATTCCCGGGCGAACAAGATCCGGTCGCGCGCGCTGAAAAGGCACTCGCCGAGTTGTCCGGCGAATTCGCTTCCTGGATGGAGTCGGAATGCGACCGGCTCGACCTGGCCCGCCGCAATCTCGGCAAAAGCGGCTTCACCAAGTCCAACAAGGAAGCGCTGTTCCACGCCGCACATGACCTCAAGGGCGAGGCGGCGACGTTCGGCTATCCGGCCGTGGCTTCGGCCGCCGACAGCCTGTGTCGGTTGATCGAGCACACCCCGGACGTGACCCGCATCCCGCTCAAGCTGGTGGACCAGCATGTCGATGCGGTGCTCGCGATCTATCGCGAATACGAACGCTCCGACGCCAAAGAATTGGCCGCCCAGTTAACCGGCAAGCTGCGTGTTGTGACCGAC
>JBOHII010000205.1:0-4784 GCA_050725955.1 Pseudolabrys sp.
GGACTACCTCACCAACTACATCGACACGCAAGCATGGCAGCCGCGCAACATCGTGTTCGTCAACAAGCAGGCCTTCGACAAGCTGACGCCTGCAGAACAGAAGGCGGTCAAGGATGCCGCGGCGGTCGCCGAGGAGCGCGGCTGGAAACTGTCGGTCGAGGAAATGACGATCAAGACCGCGGCGCTCAAGGCGGCCGGGATCAAGGTAACGGCACCGACGCGGGAATTTAAGGCCGGCCTCACCAAGGTCGGCACCACCATCACCGCAGAATGGGAAAAGGCGGCCGGCGCCGATGGCGCCGCGATGCTGGCGGCGTATCGGAAGTGACGCTTGTCATTCCGGGGCGCGGCCTCTAGGCCGCGAACCCGGAATCTCGCGCCGCACGCAGGGCGCGTTCCCTCCCCCCGCTTGCGGGGGAGGGTTAGGGAGGGGGAATCAAGATTGTTTTTGGTTTGCGACAGAGCCCCCTCCCGACCGCCTTCGGCGGTCGACCTCCCCCGCTTGCGGGGGAGGTGAAGAAGGATGCGCCCGTTTCTCGACACGCTCTATCGCGGCACACTGTGGCTTGGCGCGCTGTGCCTGCTGACGATCGCGCTCTTGGTCGGCGCGCAACTCGCGGGGCGCATCCTCGACGGCACGCTGGCGCTTTTGCACCTGCCGCGCACCGATTTCGTCATACTCTCGCTCAATGAAATCTGCGGCTATTTGCTCGCCGGCGCGAGCTTCCTGGCGCTCGCCGGCACGCTCAAGGCCGGCGTGCACATCCGTGTCACCATGCTGCTCGGCGCACTGCCCGAGCGCGCGCGGCGCATGGTGGAGATCTGGGCCTTCGGTTTCGCCGCCTTCGCGTCGGGCTACATGACGTGGAACCTCGCCAGTTTTTCCTGGGTCTCGCTCCGCTTTCATGAAGTCTCCACCGGCGTGATCAAGGTGCCACTCGCCTATCCGCAGGCCTCGATGGCATTCGGCACGTTGATCCTCACCGTCGCGTTGCTCGACGAACTCGTCGCCGTGGCGACGCATGGCCGCCCGAGTTTTCGCGGCGCCGAGGAAGCGATCACGCTGGGCCAAGAGGGATAAGCGCATGATCCCGAAAAGTGGGAACCGGTTTTCGGACCAGATCATGCGCAGAGAAAAACCATGAACGTCATCGAACTTTCTTTGCTGCTGATGCTGCTGCTGTTCGCCGTGCTCGGCTCCGGCGTATGGATCGCGCTGGCGCTTGCCGTGTGCGGTTTCGCCGCGGTGATGACCAAAGTCTCGACGCCGGCCGGGCAGGTGCTGGCGACGTCGATATGGGCGGCGTCCGACTCCTGGGATCTCACCGCGCTGCCGATGTTCATCTGGATGGGCGAAATCCTCTACCGCACCAAATTGTCCGACGACATGTTCGAGGGGCTGGCGCCCTGGCTGCAAAACCTTCCCGGCCGCCTGCTGCACGTCAACGTCGTCGGCTGCGCGATCTTTGCCGCGGTGTCGGGCTCTTCGGCTGCCACCTGCGCAACAATCGGCCGCATCGCGCTCCCCGAGTTGCTCAAGCGCGGCTACGACGAAAAGATGGCGATCGGCACGCTCGCCGGCTCCGGCACGCTTGGCCTGCTGATCCCGCCCTCGATCATTTTGATCATCTACGCCACCGTCACCGAGCAATCGATCGCGCGGCTGTTCATCGCCGGCGTGCTGCCGGGGATCATGCTGGCGGCGTTGTTCATGGGCTTCATCGTGGTCTGGGCGCTGCTGCACAAGGATCGCATGCCGATGCCGGAGCCGGCGGTGCCGTTTCTGGCGCGCGTCAAGGCATCGCGGCGGCTCATCCCGGTGACGCTGCTCATCCTCGGCGTCATCGGCTCGATCTATGGCGGGCTCGCATCGGCCACCGAAGCCGCGGTGGTCGGCGTGTTCCTGTCGCTGTTCTTGTCGTGGTGGTCGGGCACGCTCGGCAAACAGAGCTTTACCGACTCGCTGCTCGGCGCGACGCGCACCAGCTGCATGATCGCCTTCATCCTCGCCGGCGCGGCCTTCTTGACCGCCGCCATGGGGTTTACCGGCATCCCCATCGCGCTCGCCGAATGGATCGGCGGCTTCAACCTGCCGTCCTGGGGCCTGCTCACCGCGTTGACGCTGTTTTACATTCTGCTCGGCTGCTTCCTCGACGGCATTTCCATGGTGGTGCTGACCACCTCGATCATCATTCCGCTGGTGGAAAAATCGGGATTTAACCTGATCTGGTTCGGCATCTACATCGTGCTGGTCGTCGAGATGGCCCAGATCACCCCGCCGGTCGGCTTTAATCTCTATGTTCTGCAGGGCATGACCGGCCGCAACATTTTCACCATCGGCGCCTACGCGCTGCCCTTGTTTTTCCTGATGTGCACAGCCGTGGTGTTGGTGGCTATGTTTCCGTCAATCGCGCTCTGGCTGCCCTCGACCATGCTCGACGCGCGCTAGCGCCCTCGATGCAGGCTCCGCGCCGATGCACGCGCACGATTGCGCGGATGCGTGGTGACTTCATCATCGCGCAATACCGCATATACTTCTCTTGGCGATCCCCGAACGCGCTCCGCGGCCGACATGCATCTGAGACATGGCGTGCTCCTTGTCTTTGGTGCCCCTTGCCAGCATGACTTGCTGGCGGGGCAGGAGCACGGCCGGACCATCCCATTAGCGGACATGGCCGAACCGATGGATATGATTTGAATTAAGTTCTTAAGCGCGCCGTAGAGGGCGGCCCCGTATTAGTTGTCCTATGGGTGCTAATAGTCGCTCTTTTGCTTTTGCTTTGGCCTTACTGCTGTTACCTGCCACAGAGCACGGTGAGCCTATTCATGCTGACAACTCCAGGCCATGTATTGTCGCAGGGACAGAGAGCGCAATGTCCTCAAGTAACCGCTACTTGAGGATGAGCAAAGGCGCGGCTGCCTATGTCGTCCGCCACGTCAATAATGCCTGTCGCTCCATAGTCGCGGCCACCCGACAAGGAGCGCCGCTTGAGCAGATATCGCCTTCGCTCACGCCCAGACTTGGCGAACTTCACGAGCGCATCCTCACCCCCATCTTTCGACTACACCCCGGTCTGATGGCGGAGCCCGATGATGGGACGCAACCGAAAAAAGTTTACCGCGCGACGAAGAAGGACATCAGTCGGTCCACAGCGATCTGGCTCATGCGCGAACTGTTGAGGGCTCACCTAGCTCTGGTCAAAGCCAGTTCAGATTTTATCGCCCAAAAGAGCGATCAAAGGTCTGGTGGTCAAGCAGAAGCGGCCGTTCTCAACGCGGACACGGAAGTGGTATCCGCAACAAGCGTGATAAGCGAAGCGTATCCCGATGTCTGGTACAAGCAGCTCACGGCCGCGATGCCTCGCCAAGTTCGGACCGCCGAATTGGATGCCAATTTTCGCAACGCCGTAGCGCCGCGCGGATCGGTCAAATTGACTGCTCAAGCGAGCGCAAAAATCAGATCGTTTATGCGCGAAGCGCGAAGAACTACACCGAACGAAGATTTTATTGTTTCTCTCGGGTGGGCGATCGACGGAAAGTCGAAAGGACCAGAAGACAAGACCTGGACCAGTATCCTTGACGGTTTGCTACTGGGTACCTGGTTGCGGTCTCAACTGCCTCCTGACGTTATCGACAAGGTCGACGGCATTGAAATTGTCTTCACCGCCGACA
Source organism: Pseudolabrys sp. (assembly GCA_050725955.1). Classification (GTDB taxonomy): domain Bacteria; phylum Pseudomonadota; class Alphaproteobacteria; order Rhizobiales; family Xanthobacteraceae; genus Pseudolabrys. Next base: position 3,673 of record JBOHII010000205.1, read on the forward strand.
GGCCTGATCGGCTTATAGGCAAAACAATCGACTTTCAAAAGGGTGCGTTTGTAATCCGTGATTGAACGTAAGACCTACTGGATCGAATAATCAATATCACCAACCCAAATCCGAGATAGCGACGGACCATGGCTGACCGGAGCGCACGGTCGCTAAGCACCTGTTTTCGGTCGCTAAGGTGTATGTTGATGTCCGCTTCTTGCCCGGACTAGACATCCCGCGTGGTGCTTGGGTTGCCGCGATGGACATGACCGAAAATACCGCAAACATGACGGCTGGTTCTGCGAATTCCAGCAAGGAGTGGCGATCATCCACACAGTCATTCAATACGTAGCAGCGCGTTCGGACTTAGCCTACGTGGCGCTGTTCCTTGCCGCGTTTATTGAAGCGGCACCCGTTGTCGGTTCGTTCATTCCGGGTTCGACGATCATTCTCAGCCTTAGCGCTTTGATCGCGACCGGCGATCTCAATCTAATTGTCGTCTTGTGCTCGGTGGTCGGTGGCGCGGTGCTGGGTGACGGATCGGCATTTTTTTTGGGGTATCGTTATCCAAGCCTGGTTCATAAGCTTTGGCCGTTAAGCAGACAACAGGCTCTCGTTCATCGGGGTGAGGTGTTCTTTAGAAAATACGGCAACGCGGCTGTCTTTCTTGCGCGCTTCCTGCCGCCCGTCAGAGCTATTGTTCCAATAACCGCCGGCGCGATGGGTATGAAGCCGAAGCGATTTTATCCCATCAATGTCGTTGCCATTCTGCTTTGGGCGCCGGCACACGTATTTCCTGGAATGCTCGCCGGCACTGCCTACCGACACGCTGGCGCGGTCGCGGGACAGCTCACGTTACCAATCATCGTGGGGATCGTGGCAATTGGATTTTTAGTCTGGGGAATTCGGCGATGGCTTAAGGCTGCCTAGATGACAACTCTTATTATCGTCCGCTTGGATGGCCAAACGTGCTGCCACCTGGCCGCGCGACCGCTTCTGACGTAGCACGATCGCACCGCGCTCATCGTGGCCTACAACATGGAACGAGTTCTTGCCGATATCGATGCCGATTACGGCGATTGCGGTATTGAGCTTCTAAGACATGGCGTGCTCCTTGTCTTTGGTGCCCC
>JBOHII010000206.1:0-13233 GCA_050725955.1 Pseudolabrys sp.
GCGCGGCGTGCGCTTCAATTTCGTCAAGCATCTCGGCGGCGCGCCCGACATGGCCGTGTTCAACCGTGTCGTCGACCGCATTAAGGGGCGCGGCTGGCATATGGTGCTGCATCTCGATGCGCCCGACATCGTGCCGCTGTCGCCGATGATCCGCGCGCTGCCGCTGCCCTTTGTCGTCGACAACATGGGCCGCGTCCCGTCGGCCGCCGGCGTCGAGCAGCCCGGCATGCGCGCATTGCTCGAACTTTCGCACCTGGATAACTGCTGGATCAAGGTGTGCGGGGCCGAGCGCATTTCCATGCCGCCCTATGCCGCGGCGGTGCCGATTGCCCGCGCCTTGGTGGAAGCGGCGCCGACGCGCGTCTTGTGGGGCACCGATTTTCCCCATCCCAATGCCACCCACGAGGCGGACGAAGCCGATCTGGTCGATCTGGTGCCGCAATTTGCCGCATCCCCGCTGGCGCAACAGCGCTTGCTAGTGGACAATCCGGCCCGGCTCTATGGTTTCAGCTAATAAGAAACGACACCGAGAGGAATTTAGGGAGGATCACGATGAGGAAACTGTTTGCCGTATTGGCGGCGCTCGGCTTGCTGACGGCGCTCGCGCCGTTCGACCAGGCGCAGGCAAAATGGCCCGACAAGCCGGTGAAGATTGTGCTGCCATTCGGCGCCGGCGGCGTCGCCGACGTTACCGCGCGCATCATGGCCGACCGGCTCAGCAATAAATTCGGCCAGCGCGTGGTGATCGAGAACATGCCTGGTCCCGGCGGTATCAACGCCGCGCTCGCCGTGGTCAACGCACCGGCCGATGGCTACACCATGGGCTTCGTCACCAACGGCACCGCGATCAGCGTCGCGGCGTTCAAAAAGCTGCCGTTCGATCCGGTAACGCAATTCGCGATGGTTTCCGGGCTCGGCACCTTTAACCTGCTGTTCGCGGTCGATGCCAATTCCAAATACAAGACGCTGGGCGATTTCATCAAGGATGCCAAAGCAAATCCCGGCAAGCTCAATATTGGCACCATCGCTGTCGGCGGCACTCAGAATCTGGGCGCCGAACTTTTCAAGTCGCAGGCCGACATCAATGTGGTGATTGTGCCGTTCAAGCGCTCGCCCGATGTGGTCGTGGGGCTGTTGCGCAATGACGTGCAGATGCTGATTGAGTTCCCGGCCGCCATCAGCGGCCAAGTGTCGGCCGGCAAGTTGCGCGTGCTGGCGTCGTCGGGGAGCAAGCGTGAGGCCGAGATGCCGAACGTTCCGACGGTCGAAGAGGCGGGGGTCAAAGGCTACGAGGTTGCGTCCTGGAACGGCGTGTTCGCTCCCAAAGGCACGCCGAAAGACATCATCGACGCCATGAACAAGGCAATGCAGGAAGTGCTGGCGATGCCCGACGTGAAGGCGCAGTACGCCAAGGTCGGCGTGCAGGCGCATGGCACATCCCCAGCCGAACTGATGAGCCTGCTCAAGAACGACATCAGCAAGTGGAACGCGGTGATCGTTAAGGCGGGGATTCCGAAGAAGTAACTACGGCCCGCCATAGAGCCACTCGATGCTGTCATAGGTCTGCTGCGGCGAACGGCCGGAGAGCGCCATATCGCGCAATTCGGCCGTGACACCGCGCGCGTGATAAAAGTCGCCATAGACGCGCGCCATGATCTGGGTGCGGCCGGTGCGCAGATAGCGCGCTTGTTGATAGGCCTCGAATGCCGACGGTAAATCGTCCGGCGCCGCGGCGACTTTTTCCGCCAACACCACCGCGTCTTCGGTCGCCATGCAGGCGCCCTGCGCGAGATACTGCAGCATCGGATGCGCCGCGTCGCCAAGCAATGTGACGCGGCCGCGCGACCAGTTCTTCACCGGTTCGCGGTCACACAAGACCCACATGCGCCAGGTTTCGATGCGCTCGAGCATGCGGGTCACCTGCGGCACCTGCATCTTGAAGTTTTGCCACATCACGTCCTTGGCGCCTTCCGCGTTCCAGCCCTCCTCGTAATGATCGGAATGGAACACTGCGACCAGATTGTACAGTTCGCCGCGGCGCAACGGGTAATGCACGAAGTGGGTGCGCGGGCCGGCCCACAGCACCACGTCGGGCCGCCACAGGTCCGTCGGTACCTCATCGCGCTTGAGCACGGCGCGATAGGCGATGTGGCCGGACACGCGCGGCTTGCCGTCGCCGACCAGGCGCTCGCGGATCGCCGACCACATGCCGTCGCAGCCGATGAGCGCGCAGCCTTGCACGCGTTCGCCGTTCTCGAGCGTGACCGTGACGCCGTCGGCGCGCTCCTCGAAGCCGTCGACCCGCCGGCTGGTTTCCAGAGTGACCAGATTGCTGCCCTGGCAGGCCTTCAGGAAGGTTGCGTGGATGTCGGCGCGATGGGTGACCGCATAGGGCTGGCCGAAGCGCTCGGAAAACTCCGGTCCGAGCGGAATCTGGGTGATCAAGTTGCCGGTGAGCGCGTCGCGCATTTCCTGCCCCGGGGGGCGGTGCGCATCGGCCAGCACCGCATCCTTAAGGCCGATTTTCTCCAGCATGCGGAAAATATTGGGGCCGAGCTGGATGCCGGCGCCGACTTCACGGAATTCGGGGCTCTGCTCGAATACCCGTACCGGAAAGCCCTTCTGCGCCAGGGCATGAGCGGTCACCAGCCCGCCAATGCCGCCGCCCGACACCAGAAACGGCGCGGTGCCACCATTCTTCCCGGCCATGATCGCTCCTTGGCTGTTTTTTGGCGGATACGTCCGCGGCACAAAGCTTAAAACGCCCGCTGGCCTCCCGCCAAGGGCGGCAAGAATGTCGCTTTGGCAACGAAAAACCCGCCGGTCGCGCGACCGGCGGGCTGTTCGGGCCGGATTACAGTGGACTATTTCATCAATTGGCCGCGGATTTCGCCCGCCTTGTTGGCCGCGGTGTGAATGTTGACATACATGTCGCCGTCCATCAGGGCCTTGGCCTGGGCGTCGGTGAGCGTGGCGGAGCCTTCGAGCGGGCTGGTGGCGGGTGCGATCGGGACCATCACGCCGGCGTTCTTGCCGGCGGGCGCCGGTCCGTGGAAATGCGCGGCGGTGGCCGGACCGGTCAAGCCGCTATAGCTGCCCTTCCAGGTGATTTTCTTGCTGTCGCTGTCATAGGTTACGGTGACCGAACCGGTCCCCGGCGTCGTATTCGGGGGCACCTCGCTGGCGCCTTTGAGATTGGCCTTGAAAGTCATCATCGCCGCCATCGACGGGGCGGCAAATGCAAGTGCACCGGCGACGGCGAATGCGGTCACGGCGGCGCGCAGGATGCTGGGTGTCATATTCGAGCCCTCCTTGGATCAGGCTTTAGCCGGCCTGTTCTGGCAAACACCGCACTTTAGCGCCTATTCCGAAATCTTCCCGGTCAATGAGTCGTGAGCGGGATGGCGGTTATGGAGGATTCGCCACAAGTGTCACATTCCCAATGGTGGCGGATTTCGCCGCCTTCGACGAATTCGGACACCAAGGGCGCGACCATCCAGTCGCCGCAATGCGGACAGCGTACCGGCGAGGAAAACGCGCGGATCGCGGCAAGTTTCGCCCTGTCGGTCTGGAGTTGCATGGTCTCGGCCTCCGTTAAACGTCCCCTCGATCATTGGGGAGTAGAGGGCAACCGTGGCGATGCCGAGACGCTCAGGTGAAATTGTGGTGGCCGGAACGCAAAAGTTTCGTGAATGAATCAATGCGCGCGCGCCGCAATGGTCGGGCGCAGCCGCCGGCATCCGAAGCTAAGGCAGGACCTCGCGTCGATTACGCAAGCGCGGGTCGAGCTTTTCTCTCAATTGGTCGAGCAGGCCGTCCTCGGCGGCGGTCACGATCTCGATGAGTTCGTTGGCTTCGGCCAATCTCGCGACGGTCACATAGTCGGCGCCGGCGGCATATAAATCGTCCACCTGCGCAAACGTTTCCGCCGTCGCCACGATCTTGGTCGTCGGATTGACCGCACGCACATAGCGCACAAGCTTTTCGTTGGTCGTGCCTTTGAGCAGAGAATCCGGCACGCTGGAAATGACGATTTCCGCGTCGATCACACCGGCATGGGCGAGCGTATTGGCATTGGCGATATCGCCGTAGAGCGCCTTCACAAGCCGCGTCTGCAGCTCGTGGAAGACGACGGGGTTGAAGTCGAGCACGCAAATGTGATCGAGCAGTTCCGCATTTCGCCGTTCCATCTCACTCAGGAACGAGCTGGCGGCACGGTAAAATCCCAGAAGCAATATGCGGCGCTTGCGCTCCCCGTCGCTTTGGGCCGCCGCCGCCAGGCTGTGTTTGTAGTCGAGGTCGTGAACGCCGATACGCTTGAGGGCGGCGACCGCGCTGCGCGTGAGACCGTCGCTGTGCGTGATCGTGAAGGTGCTCAATACCGCCAGGACAACGAAGGCGAACGAGGCGGCGCTGGCAATCTGCGGCGTGGTCTGGCCGGACTGCACGCCGACTTGAATCAACACCAGCGAGAATTCACTGATCTGGCCGAGATTAATGGCGGGCAGCAGACTGGCACGCAGCCCTTGCTTCATCGCATAGAGTGGCGGGAAAACCGTGACGTATCGGCTTACTTGCGCGAAGACGACGGCGACGATCGCGAGCAGTACAATGGTTCCGCTCGGTACCGGGATCATCATACCCAACGCGACAAAGAACAAAGTAATAAAAAAATCGCGCAATGCCGTCACCCGTGCGGTGACGTCGAGCGCATAGGGAAATGTCGATAGCGAGACGCCGGCAACCAACGCCCCCATCTCACGCGAAAGTTTCAGGTAATCGGCAATCTCTCCGACAAAGAAGCACCATGCCAGCGCGCCAACGAGCACGAGTTCCGGCAGGCGGGCGATGCGATGGAAAAGCAACGGCAGAATGAAACGGCTGATCAAAAGCGCGGCGGCAACCAGGAGGGCGACGCGGCCGACCGAAAGAAAGATCACGTCGATATGCAAGTCGTTGAGACTTGGCTGCACCGCCAGGAACAGGATGGCGAATAAGTCCTGCAGCACAAGCACGCCGAGCGTAACGCGCCCCGGCAAGGTATCGAGCTCGCGCTTGTCGTACAGCAGCTTGACGATAATGACGGTGCTTGAGAGTGCGACGCCGACGCCAAGGTAAAGCGCATCCCAGCGGCCCGCCCCGAAGGGCAATCCCATGGCAATAAAAACCAGAACCCCAAGGATGCAGCAACCGATGATTTGTGCGGCGGCGGTGACGATGATCACCCGGCCGGCCTGGACGATCTTTTTCAAGTCGATTTCCAGGCCGATCATGAACAGCATGAAAATCAGACCAAGCTCGGCAATGGTGGCGATCGATTCGCGCGACTTGACCCATTGCAAACCGGAGGGGCCGAGTGCGAATCCGGCGAGGAGATAGGCAAGGATTAGGGGTTGCCGCAGCACATGGGCGCCCACGCCTATGAGCCAGGCCATCAACGTCGCAAGCGCGAGGTCGTGAATCAGTTCAATCATGGATTATCCGGAAGGGGCATTCGAATCCGTCGCGCATTGACGTGTTTCATAGCCTAGTCTCGGGTGCAATTCCCGCCCGGGTGGCTGCGTCATGGTTGCGCATATCATTGCAAAGGCGGCCAGCGTCCGGCCGCATGGGCGTCGTGGGCCGCAGCACGGCAGCCCTAAAATCGCTCAGTCGACGGCAGCCTAGAAGGGTTGAGTAGTTTTTGGTGAGCGCGATGGGACTCGAACCCATGACCTACTGATTAAAAGTCAGTTGCTCTACCACCTGAGCTACGCGCTCGTCACCATGGCGCTGATCGGGTCCCAAAAACTGTCGGCCGGTCGGGATCACGCGCCAGGGGCTGTGTAGGGGCGCGGGTTCCTCGGGTCAAGCATATCTGCCCGCGCCATGGGCGGTTTTCGCCTGTTTCTTGAACTCGCGTCCGGGCAGGGCAGTTTGCTACACTGGCCGTTCAAAGGAGATTCAGCATGCCGGTTGTCAACCGCATCGCCGACTTTGCCGGCGAAATCGCCGAATGGCGGCACGATCTGCACGCCCACCCGGAACTGCAATACGACGTCCTGCGCACGGCGGCGAGCGTCGCCGAAAAGCTCAAGGCCTTCGGCTGCGACGAGGTGGTGCCGGGCTTGGGCCGCACCGGCGTGGTCGGCGTCATCCGCGGTCGCAAGGGCCAATCCGAAAAGGCGATCGGCCTGCGCGCCGACATGGACGCGCTGCCGATCGAAGAGGCGACGAACCTCCCATACAAATCGACGGTGCCGGGCAAAATGCACGCCTGCGGTCATGATGGCCACACCGCGATGCTGCTCGGCGCCGCGCGGTACCTTGCCGAGACGCGCAATTTCGCCGGCACCGCGGTGCTGATCTTCCAGCCGGCCGAAGAGGGCGGCGCCGGAGCGAAAGCCATGCTCGACGACGGCATGCTGGAGCGCTTCGCTATCGGCGAGGTGTACGGCATGCACAATTATCCCGGCATGCCGCTCGGTGAGTTCGGCATCCGCGCCGGCCCGATGATGGCGGCGACGGATTTTGTATTGATCGACGTGGAAGGCCTCGGCACCCATGCCGGGCGCCCACATCTCGGCGTCGACAGCGTGTTGGTAGGTGCGCAGATCGTAAACAACATCCAATCGGTTGTCGCGCGCAATGTCGATCCGCTAAAGTCGGCCGTCGTTTCAATTTGCATGTTCCAGGCCGGCAATACCGACAACGTCATTCCGCAAACCGTGCAGTTGCGCGGCACCGCGCGCAGTCTTGCAGCCGACGTTCGCGACCTGTTGGAAAGGCGGCTGCACCAGGTGGTGGAGGGAACCGCCGCGGCCTATGGCGCCAAGGCCAAGCTCACCTATCGGCGCAACTATCCGGTGTTGGTCAACCACGAGCGCGAGACCGAGTTCGCGGCGGGCATAGCCAAACAGATCGTCGGTGGCTCACACGTCGACACCGCGCTGCCGCCGATGATGGGCGGGGAGGATTTCGCCTTCATGCTCAATGCGCGGCCCGGCGCCTTCATCTGGATCGGCAATGGCGATAGCGCCGGCTTGCACCACCCGGCCTATAATTTCAACGACGAGGTGATCCCATTCGGCACGTCGTATTGGGTGAAGCTGGTGGAAACGGCCTTGCCGGCTTAGCTCGCGCAATCGCGCAAGCGGGTAAAGTCAAGATCCCCGGCGGACGCGCCGCACACCCCGTATATTCGTAACGAGCGGCGCGCCGCGCGTGCTGGGGAGCATCCGGCGTTTGGCGGCCGCGCGCGCCGGCGGCGGGTCAAGTTCAACGACAAACGCGTCGTTCTTGCTGTCGCAATACCCGGCGACGGCCTTGGCGAAATCATCGAGCACGGCGCCCAGTTTTCCGCTCGGCGGCGGCGGTGAAAGGTCGCCAATGACCCAGACCGTGTGGCAGAGCTTGAGCACGCTGGCAACCGATTTTAGATCGCGGTCGAGCAGTCTTTTGAAATGTTCGAGATTGGCTTCGCGTCCCGAGTCGTTGGCGGCAATCAGCGGCCCGACGCCGTCAATGATGACGACCTGGGCCTCGCTCCACGGCCAATATGAAATAGTCGTCGGTCCCGGATCGTCGGGATAAGAATTGTCCGTTACGTTTGTCGCGAATTCGAGCAGGCAGTCGAGTCCGAGATACCGCACTTTGTTCTGCTTGAATGCAAACTCGGTTCCAATTCCCGCCGCGATGGAACTGCGGCCGGATCCGATCGGGCCTCCAACCACCACCTGACAAGGTGAAGCGATTGGCGGCGCGTCGCCGTCGATCAAGGATTGCAGGGTTTTGGCGTCGTGATCTTTGACGGTCGGGGCCGCATCCGCCAGGCGGAACAGATAGGGGATCGACGCCTTTTGCCAGATTATTTTCTGCCGCATCCACGGGGGCGCGAGCAGGATGGCAACGATGGCGACCGCTGCCGAAATGGTGAGCGCCCACGGCGCCGCCAAATGAAATGCAAATCCGAGGACCGCGCCCAGCGCCATATAACCGGCGGCGACTAACGCGTTGTCGCGCAACAGCTTGGTATCGAGCGGGAACGCGCCGGTCGCTTGTTTCACGGAGCTGCTATAGGCGCTCCATTCCCAATAGCCGACGATCAAAACGGTAAGAAGCAAGCCGGGCACGAGTCCGGTGTTGAGATGGAGCTTGGGGCGCAACCCCAGTTCCACCATCACGAATCCGCACACCAACGTGGCGAGGAAGTCGATGATAATGCCAAGGCAGATGTGACCGAATTGATCCGCCAGCCACGTGTATGAATAAGTCGCAGCCGTCTGCACTTCCTTGCCGTAGGCATCGGCCCAAAACTGCCGCAATAGATCCTTTTTGGTAATGTTGGGAGCGCTCGGCCCGGCTTTGGCGGCCAATGCATTGGTGTTGGCGTTCAACGGCCTCCCCCCGCGATTGTGGGCAAATTCAAACCGCGACCATTTCTTGCAACCGCCAGTTTAATACCAGGAGCCTCGGCGCGCCACTCTGCAATGGTTCGATTGCGCCGCTACGACCTACGACACAAGCTCGGTCGGCTTGACCGGAGTGGAGGCCGGCACCTGCGCCGGCGTGCGCTCCGGCTGCCGCGCGACGAGCTCGCCAAAACGCGCCTCGAGCGCACGCCAATAAGCGAAATCGTTGAGCCGCGTGCGCTCGAACAGCGCTAGGCCCACCGCTGCGATGAACGGCAGGCTCTGCACCATGAGCACGACGGCAAATATATTGATCTCGCGCACGTCTTTTATGTTGGTGGCGACCAGCACGATGGCGCCCAGCAGCAGCAAGCCTGCCAGTACCGCTTCCCAGAAAGCGTGGAAATCGGTCGGGCGGCGCAGGCCGCCTTTCGTCGTGCGCACGAACGGCAAATGGTCCTTGACCAGACCGAATCCGACCGCGCGCGCCACCGTCCATTGCACCGACATGGCGGCGACCACCGAACCGGTCAACTGACCCTTGCCGGTACGCACGCGCAGCCGATACAGCGTCACGAAATGCATGAGTGAGACGATAAAGGTGGCGATGATCGGCACAGTGAGAATGCGGTCGGGCACCGCGATGTCGAGGAATGCGATGACCGGGACCCAAATGATGTTGAGAATGGCGACCGCGACGCCAAGGGTTTCCGCGCCGAGCCAATTGAGCCAGCCGAGCGCGAATTCGCGCTTCTGGTCGCCGGTCAGGCGGCTGCCGCCGGGCAGGAAGCGGCGCCAATGCTTCTTGACGATTTGGAATCCGCCATAGGCCCAGCGGTGGCGCTGCTTCTTGTAGGCATCGAAACTGTCGGGCAACAGGCCACGGCCATAGCGCTTGTTGGTGTAATGCGCGCGCCAGCCGTTCTCGAGCAGCGTCAGACCGAGATCGGTGTCCTCGCAGATGGTGTCGCTCGACCAGCCGCCCGATGCTTCCAGCGCCGCGCGGCGGACCAGGCACATGGTGCCGTGCACGATGATGGCGTTCACTTCGTTACGCTGCACCATGCCGATGTCGAAGAAGCCGGCATATTCGCCGTTCATGGCGTGGTGCATCACGCTGCGTTCGCCGTCGCGGTGGTCCTGCGGCGCCTGCACCAGGCCGACGGATGGGTCGCGGAACGTCGGCACCAGGTCCTTGAGCCAGGCCGGCTCGACGACATAGTCGGCATCGACCACGCCGATGATCTCGGCGTCGGCCGCGGTATGCACCATGGCAAGCCGCAACGCGCCCGCCTTGAAGCCTTGCAGATTGTCGGCATTGACGAACTTGAAGCGTTCGCCAAGCGCGCGGCAGTGATCCTCGACCGGCCGCCAAAGCGCGGGGTCGGGCGTGTTGTTGATCACCACCACGCATTCGAAATTCGGATAATCGAGGCGCGCGACCGCGTCCAGCGTCTGCTTGAGCATGTCCGGCGGCTCGTTGTGCGCGGGAATGTGGATCGAGACTTTCGGCGCGCTCGCTTCGGGCGCGAGCGGCGGCGCTTCGATCAGCCGCAGCGGCTTGCGGCCGAAGGCAATAGCGGCGAGTTCGTCGATGCGCGCCAGGGCGATGATGACCAGCGGGATCAGCAGCAGGACGCCCAAGCCGAGCGCGAAAGCCGCGCCGGGAACGAAATAATGGCCGTTCCAATAAGCAAACACGGCGGCCGACCAGGCGCCCACCACGTTGGCGGCGGTGGCGAGCGTGGTCGCCTGCCACAGCGTTACCGCGCTCATCGCCAGCAGCGGTAACGACAGGAGCACGCTCACCAGCAGCGCGATCCCGGCAAGCCGCCAGTGATCGGGGTCGGTGATGGTGCCGCTCCAGGCGAATTTCGGCTGGCGCGCGGCGTCGAACAGACCCCAATAGGGACCGACGCCGCCTTCGAATATTTTCCACGGCTGGTCAATGGCTTCGACGATGTTGTAGTCGATGCCATAGGCCTCGGCGCGCGAGACGAAATCGCGCAGCACGATCGCTTGTTCGAGACGGCCGGGATTTGCGTTCTTTAGATTGTAGCCGGCGCTCGGCCAGCCGAACTCGGCGATGACGATGCGCTTGCCGGGATAGGCGGCGCGCAGCTTGTCGTAGATCAGGATTGCCTGGTCGACGGCCTGGCCTTCGGAGAAGCCTTCCCAATAGGGCAGGATGTGCGCGGCGATAAAGTCGACCGCCGATACCAGTTCGGGATGCTGCATCCAGACGTGCCAGATTTCACCGGTGGTCACCGGCACGTTGGTCGCGCGTTTGACGCGCTGGATCATCGGGATCAGGTCGGCAACCGTTTGCTCGCCGCGGTAAACGGTTTCGTTGCCGACGATAATGCCATTGACGTTGCTATGGCGCTTGGCGAGTTCGTTCACCGAGCGGATTTCGCGCTCATTGCGCTCCTGGTGCTTGTCGATCCAGGCGCCGATCGTAACGCGCAGCCCGAACTCCTGGGCGATGCCGGGCACCAGTTCGACACCGCCGGTGGACGAATAGGTGCGTATGGCGCGGGTGAGGGGCGCCAGCATCTTGAGGTCGGCGCGGATTTGCGCGGCCTGCGCCTGCGTTCCGGTATCGGGATGGGCGGTGCCGCCAAACGGCGCGTAGGACACGCTGGCGAGCTGGCCATCGACGTCGGCGGCCCTCAGATGATCCTGCGCGAGAGCCCACAGGCCGGCATGCACGCACGCCACGAGGGCGATCACGGCAGCGACGGTGCGCATAGCCTTAAGACCAATCGGGGCGGGAGTTCAGGCCCTTGAGCCCGTCCCCTGGGCTCAGCCGAAACTCAATCTGCTGCAAAACAGATTGGCTCGGCATTAGGTGTTCATTCAAATAACGAGCGGACATGGCAAATCCTAGGCGGGCGCATGGCGCGCTCATGAATTTTACGCATAGGTAACGCGGATCAGCGTGGGACGGTTCCGCCGGACGTGGCGGCAGGGGGCTTGGTGCCGGCAGGGGCCTTGGTGGCGGCGGGCGGCACGGGGCTGAGCGCCGGATTGAGCCAGCAGCTCTGCACCCGGCCGTTCAGGCTGTCCTGTGACTTGGGGTCGATATTGCCTTGCCGGACGACGCAACGGAACGTGGCCTGAATGTGCGAGCTCGGGCAGCCGAAACGGTCGTAAAGGTCGAGGTGGCGGAAGGCGGTATCGAGATCGTCGCGCCACAACAGACTGACCACCCGGCGCCCTAACCAAACACATTCCGGGTTGCCGGCGGGTCCTGTAAGCACGCGTGCCGCCTCGGCAATCTCGTCGATGCTCTTTTGGCCTTCCTTGGCGGCATCGCCGGACGGCTTCTGTTGATCCGGCGGCTTGAGGTTGCCGCTTTGGGCGACCGCGGCGGTCGCGACAAAACTCAAGGCTGCAACGCAGAACGCAGCACGCAACATACGCAACACGTACACTTTCGGCATTTTCCCGCCGGTTTTGATGAGGGCCGCCCGCCCAAAGTCCACCCGTCTGTGCGACCGGATTGGGACGTGAATGCGGCGATTCCTGCCGGCCGTCCCGGCGCTGCGTGCCTTAAGGATTTCGAACGCTCTACCCAAACCGCCATCTGAGACGGGAATTTCCGACCGCAAAGCTTGGCCCCAACAGCCCGGCTTTGTCCAGCACTTGCGTGGCGTTTGCTTAAGGCCGCCGGCGATCTTGGCAGCACTGGGCGCGCGCGATAAGCCGTCCGGGGGCGCCGTCGCCTCGCCAAACCGGGTGAAGCGCAATGCGCCTTGGTCTAGCCTGCCTCGCCCTGTCGGTGGTGGCTATCGCCGGAATTTGGACGTGGCTCGGCGCCCCGGTGCCGATGCCGCAATCGCCGCTGAAGCCCGGCGAAAAGCTCTATTGCCTGTCCTACGCCCCGTTCCGGGGGCTGCAGACGCCGTTCGATCCGACCGCCGTCATTCCCACATCCCAGATCGAGGAGGATCTCAAACAGCTTGCCCGGCTGACCGATTGCGTCCGCATCTATGCCGTCGATCAGGGGCTCGAACAGGTGGCGCCCATTGCCGCCAAACTCGGCCTCAAGGTGATGCAGGGGTTTTGGCTATCGAACGATCCCGTCAAAAATCGGGTTCAGATCGAGGCGGCGGTCAAGCTTGCCAATCGCTATCCGGAAACGATCCGGGCGCTGGTGGTCGGCAACGAGGTGCTACTGCGCGGCGACATGACGGCGACCGACCTCGCCGACACGATTCGCGCGGTGAAGGCGCGGGTGCCGGTGCCGGTGACCTATGCCGATGTGTGGGAATATTGGCTGCGTTACCGCGACGTCGCCGCCGCCACCGATTTCGTCATGATCCATATCCTGCCTTATTGGGAGGACTTTCCGGTGCCCGCGCACGCGGCCGCCGCGCATGTCGACGCCATTCGCCGCCGCGTGGTCGCCGCCATTCCGGGCAAGGAGGTGCTTATCGGAGAGGTCGGCTGGCCGAGCGAGGGCCGCATGCGCGAGGGCGCCTTGCAGTCGCCGGCGAACCAGGCGCGCGTGATCCAGGATGTATTGGCATTGGCAAAGCGGGAAAATTTCCACGTCAACGTGATTGAGGCCTACGACCAGCCATGGAAACGCGCGCTCGAAGGCGTCGTCGGCGGTCATTGGGGACTCATCGACGCGGTATCGCGCAAGCCTAAATTCGTCTGGGGCGAACCGGTGTCTAATCATCCGCTGTGGCGCTGGCAGGCGGCGGGCGGAATTCTATTCGCGGCGATTGTGTTCGGCGCAGCCTTTGCCGTCGGGCGTGCGGCGGCAACGCCCGCGCTTTGGCTGGCGGTGACGGTAAACGCCGTCGTGGGCGGCACGCTGATCGGTTGGAGC
>JBOHII010000207.1:0-3199 GCA_050725955.1 Pseudolabrys sp.
TCGCCGCCCTCGTCGAAGCCCCAGACCGGGCCGATTCTGTCGGCGACGATGTCGCCGAGAAATGTGCGCACGGTTTCCTGCTGATTCTTGTAGCCGGTCGCCAGCACCAACAGGTCGGCCGGCACGATACTTCCGTCGTTCAGCCGCGCGCCTTGCGCCACGAAGCGGTCGATGTCGGCAAATTGCAGCAACTTGACCGCGCCGGAAATTATCAATTCGGAACAGCCGACATTGAAATAATAACCGCCGCCATAGCGCAGATACATCATCTGAAAGCCGGTCTCGTCCTCGCCTTCCCAGATGCGGAAGCCGCGCGCGGCAAGCTTGTCGAGCAGCGCCTTGTCTTCCTTCACGCCGATGGCGGTCGAGACCTGGTAAGAGCGCCGCAGCACGGGGTAGGGCATCGACGTCGCCAGCAGATCGCAGTCGTCGAACGGGATGCCTTCCGAATAGATGGCGTAGACGCGCTGGGCCTCTTTCAGGCTCACCACATGCGTCTTGCTGCGCTGGATCATGGTGACGTCGGCGCCATGCGCCTGCAATTCCTGCGCGACGTCATGGGCGCTAGTGCCGGTGCCGAGCACCAGCGCCTTGCGCCCCTTCCATTGTGCGGCGTCCTTGAAATCGCCGGAATGCATCTTGGTGCCGGCAAAATCGGCAAGGCCCGGCAGCTCTGGCGTATGCGGTATGCTGCTGACGCCGGTGGCGAAGATCAGATGGCGCGGATGCATCACGCGGGTGCTGCCGTCCGACTTGCGCAGCGTGACCGACCATTGCTTGCGGGCGTCGTCATAGTGGCCGGCGGCAAGCTCGGTTCCGCTCCAGAAATTCAGCTCCATGGCCCCGGCATAGGATTCGAACCAGTCGGCCAGCATGTCCTTGGGGATATAGACCGGGAAGCTCGGCGGGAACGGCATATAAGGCAGGTGATTGACGAACACTTCGTTGTGCAGCGTCAGCGAATGGTAACGCGTGCGCCAATTGTCGCCGACGCGGTCGTGGCGGTCGACGATAAGGGTGTCGACGCCGAGCTGACCCAGGCGCGCGGCAATGCAAAGCCCGGCCTGGCCGCCGCCGACCACGATCACCGCCGGATCGCGATCGGCATAAGCGCGCTGCCTGTCGCGGCGGTCGAGCCAGTTTTCCGCGCCGAAGTCGCGCGTCGAATCCGGTTCGGCCCGGCGCTTGAACGCTTCCTCGTGGCCGCGCAGCTCGTGCAGATTGGTATTCAGCGTCCAGGCGCGATAATGCGACGGCTTTTGCGCATCGGGCATGAGCCGCAACACGCCGTTGCCGGGGCCGAACGCGGTCTCGAATTCGAACAGCGCCTCGATCGCTTCGTTGCCGGCGCGGCTGATCCAGCGCGGCGGCGTTCGCTGCGGCGGAATATGGAAATTCTTCGGCTGCGTGCGGGCAAGCGTTTCGCGCAACGTTGCTTCGATGGCCGGCCTCCCGGCCATGGTCTTGATCGTCCAGGTGAAGGCAAGCAGGTCGCGCCACAATCCGTCCGGCGCAAACAACTCGGCGGCCGCCGCCGCATCGTTACCCGCCAGCGCCGCGCCGAAGCGCGCGAGCCAATTTTGCGCTTCGACCGGCGCGGTGGCCTGCTTCCTGTCGGCGACGTTCATCATGCGTCAGCTCTCGATGCGTCAGTTCTTGCGCGCGGCGTCCAGCTTGGTCTTGAGCATATAAAGCGCGTCCATCGCCTCGCGCGGCGACATTTCGTCCGGATTGAGCGCGGCAACGGCGGCGATGACCAGCGCCAGCGCATCGTTATGCGGCGCCTGTTCGGGTTTATAGGGCGTGGCGAACAAGGGCAGGTCCTCGAAGCCTTTCGGGGCGGCGCGGTCTTCCTGCTCAAGCTTGGCCAGCACAAGTCGCGCGCGCTCGATCACGCTCGCCGGCAGGCCGGCGAGTTTCGCCACCTGGATGCCGTAGGAACGGTCGGCCGCGCCCGGCACCACCTCGTGCAGGAACACCACATCGCCCTGCCATTCCTTCACGCGCACGGTGGCATTGTGCAGGCGGGCAAGCCGCGCGGAAAGCGCGGTCAGCTCGTGGAAATGCGTCGCGAACAGCGCGCGGCACTGGTTGACGTCGTGCAAGTGCTCGACGGTGGCCCAGGCGATCGACAGCCCGTCGAAAGTGGCGGTGCCGCGCCCGATCTCGTCCAGAATCACCAGCGCCCGCCCGCCCGCCTGATTGAGGATGGCGGCCGTCTCGACCATTTCGACCATGAAGGTCGAGCGTCCGCGCGCCAGATCGTCGGCGGCGCCGACGCGCGAAAACAGCCGGTCGACCACGCCAATATGGGCGGCCTGGGCCGGCACGAACGAGCCCATCTGGGCGAGGATGGCGATCAGCGCGTTCTGCCGCAGGAACGTCGATTTGCCGGCCATGTTGGGGCCGGTGATGAGCCAGATGCGGCCGGCCTCGGCATGCTTCGGCGGTGAAAGATCGCAATTGTTGGCGACAAACGGCGTGCCGTCGCGCGACAACGCCTGTTCGACCACCGGATGGCGGCCGCCCGCGATAACGAAATCGCGGCCCTCGTCCACCTGCGGACGGGCGTAGTCGCGCTCGGCGGCGAGATGGGCGAGCGCGCTGGCGACGTCGAGGCTGGCGAGCGCCTCGGCGCACTGCTTGATCTGCGTGGTTTGCGCGATCACCGCGGACACCAGCCGTTCGAAGATATCGAGCTCAAGCCCGAGCGCGCGGTCGGCGGCGCTGGCGATTTTCGCCTCCAGTTCGCCCAGTTCGGTGGTGGTGAAGCGCACCTGGCCGGCGAGCGTCTGGCGGTGGATGAAGGTTGCATTGAGCGGCGCGGCCATGAGCTTGTCGCCGTGCTGCGCCGTGACCTCGACAAAATAGCCGAGCACATTGTTGTGGCGGATCTTCAGTGCACGCACGCCGGTCGCGTCGGCATAGCGCGCCTGCAAGGCGGCGACCACGCGGCGGGATTCGTCGCGCAGCGCGCGCGTCTCGTCGAGCGAAACGTCATAGCCTTCGCGCACGAAACCGCCGTCGCGCTTGAAGGCGGGCAGGTCGGCGGCAAGCGCTGCGGATAACTCGGCCGCCAGCATGCCGTCCGGGCGGCGGCAGGCTTGCAGCGCATCGGCGATTTCCTCGGGCATGCCGTTGAGCGGGGCCAAGGCGCGCGCGAGGTCGGCGGCGGCCAGCACGCCGTCGCGGATGGCGG
>JBOHII010000208.1:0-9803 GCA_050725955.1 Pseudolabrys sp.
CTGCTCTATTTCGCCTTCGCGCAGGTGAAACTGAACCTGATCTCCCAGCAGTTCGACCACGTGAGATATTGCTGGCTGGCGGCGGCCGTTTTGATCCTGGTCGCGCAGATTTGTGTGAACGCGCTGCGCTGGCAAAAAATCGTCCGGCAATGCGGCGCGCCGGAGCGGCCGCCGTTCACCATCTCCACCGCATTGCGTTACACTTTCATCGCCTCGTTTTTCAATCAAACGCTGCCGTCGACCGTCGGCGGCGATGCGGTCCGCATCTGGCTGCTCGGGCGCGACCGGGGCGGCTGGCGGATCGCGACCTACTCGGTCCTCATCGACCGAATGGTTGGCGTGCTGGTTCTCGCCGTGTTGGTCATCGTCTGCCTGCCGTGGTCGTTTGCGCTCATTGGCGACCGCTCCGGCCGCCTTGCACTATTGGTCGTCGGCTTCGGCAGTTTGGGCGCCTGCCTGGCATTTCTGGCGCTGGGTTTCGCCGGATGGCCATGGCTCGACCGCTGGTGGCTGACGCGCCAACTCATTGCGGCCGCGATCACCGCCCGCCGAATTTTCGGATCGACACGCGGCGGCGCAACGATCGTCGGCTATTCGCTCATCATCCATTTCATATCGGTGACCGCCGCCTGGTGCCTCGCTAAATCGGTGGCCGCGCCGTTCGCCTGGAGCGAGGCTTTGCTGCTGGTGCTTCCGGTACTATTGATTGCGAACGTCCCGCTGTCGATTGCCGGCTGGGGCACGCGCGAGGCCGCGATGGTTTTGGCCTTCGGCTATGCCGGGCTGCCGCAAAGCGCCGGACTGGTAATATCGGTGCTGCTCGGCATCGCGACCTTCGCGGCCGGCTTGCCGGGCAGCATCGTCTGGGTACTCAATCGCGGCAAAAGGATTCGCGACGCCCGTCAACCGGCGCGGTGATATTCCTTGAACCACGCGATGAACCGCGCCACCCCCTCGGCAATCGGCGTCGACGGCTTAAAGCCGACGTCGCGAATGAGGTCGTCGACATCGGCGAAAGTGGCCGGCACGTCGCCGGGCTGCATCGGCGCCAACTCGCGGATCGCCTTTTTGCCGAGCGCTTGCTCCAACAGGCTGACCACGTCGACCAATTCGACCGGACTGTTGTTGCCGATATTGTAAATGCGCCACGGCGCCGAGCTGCGCGCCGGATCGGGATTTTCGCCTGACCATTTGGCATCGCGCTCGGCCGGCCGATCGATCAGCCGCACCACCGCCTGCACGACATCGTCGACAAAGGTGAAGTCGCGCCGCATTTCGCCGTGGTTGAACAGCTTGATCGGCTTGCCGGCCAAAATCGCGGCGGCAAAGATCCACATCGCCATGTCCGGGCGGCCCCACGGTCCATAAACGGTGAAGAAGCGAAGGCCCGTCGTCGGCAGGCCGAACAGATGCGAATAGGAATGCGCCATCAGTTCGTTCGCCTTCTTGGTGGCGCCGTACAGGCTGAGCGGATGATCGACATTATCGGAGGTACGAAACGGCATCTTGGTGTTGGAGCCATAGACCGACGACGACGACGCATAGACGAGATGTCGGCAGCCCTGGTGGCGGCAGCCTTCCAGGATGTTCAGGAAGCCGGTGAGATTGGCGTCGGCATAGGCGTGCGGATCGATCAGCGAATGGCGCACGCCCGCTTGCGCGGCGAGATGGATTACGAGCGGAAAGCGATGCTCGGCAAACAGCGCCGCGGTGGCGGCGCGATCCGCCAGGTCCAAGCGCACGAATTTGAAATTCTTGGCGCCCGCGAACTGTTCAAGCCGCGCCTGCTTCAGGTCCGGATCGTAATAGGGCGAGAGATTGTCGATGCCGATCACCTCGCGGCCGGCCTCGACCAGACGGCGCGCGACATGAAATCCGATGAAGCCGGCAGCACCGGTGACCAGAATCGGATTTACCGGCGCCACGGATCGATGCCTTTAAGTCTTGCATTGCAGGCGAGTTTGGATTTCACGGAGACAACCGCTCCCTTGGCGTTCCTGCATGATCGTTCACGGCTCACGACGCTGCCCAGCGGCGGCGCCACCCTTCATACATCAAAATCGTCCACAGCGCGTAAGGCCACTCGCCGCTTCCGCCGATATGCTCGCTCCACATTCTGCGCACCGCGGTCGTGTCGAGCAAGCCGCCGCCAAGCCGCGTAGGATCGAGCAAATCCTCCGCCCAAGCACGCAAGGGCCCGCGCAGCCAATCGGCGAGCGGAACGGCGAAACCCATTTTCGGCCGTTGCACCAAGTCGCGCGGCACATAGCGGTCGAGCACCCGGCGCAGCAGCCATTTCGTTTCCCCGCCGTGAATGCGTAAGCGGCGCGGCAGCCGCCACGCGAACTCGACCACCCGATGATCGAGCAGCGGCGGCCGCACCTCCAGCGAAACCGCCATCGAGGCGCGGTCGACTTTCTGCAAAATGTCGTCCGGCAGGTAGGTTGCGGTATCGAACAGTTGCATCTGTTCGACGAACAGGTCGCGCTCATCCTTCCGCTGCCAATCCAGGCCGATCGGATGCTCGGCAGCGCCAAGCATCAGCCCGGCTGGGTCCGCACACTGGCTGACCAGCCGCAGATAGATCGCCTCGCGCTCGAGCGGCAGGACGGCCGCAAGTTTCCGCAGCTTGTCGGCCGGCTGCGCCGGCAGCAAGCCGGCCGGCGCCAGCCGCGCGACCGCATCGACCAGTCCGGCCGGTGTCGCGCGCATGATGGCCGCGATGCCGCGGCGCAGGCCTGTAGGGGTTCGCGCCATCAGCCCCGCGAAACCATGGCCCAGGGCGTAACGGTTATAGCCACCGAACAATTCGTCGCCGCCGTCGCCGGACAGCGCGACCGTGACGTGCGCGCGCGTCAGCTTTGAGATCAGATGCGTTGGGATTTGCGACGAATCGGCAAACGGCTCGTCATACATATCGGCGAGTTGCGGCACGACCGCCAAGGCGTCGGCCGCGGTCACGGTCAATTCGTGATGTTCGGTCTTGAGGTGCTGCGCCACCGCCGCGGCGTATTTCGACTCATCATAGCCGCTATCGGGGAAGCCGATGGAAAAGCTGCGCACCGGCCCGCGCCGCGCGGCCGTCATCAAGGCGACAATGGTCGAGGAATCGATGCCGCCCGAGAGGAACGCGCCGAGCGGTACATCCGAGATCATCTGCCGGCCGACCGCGTCGACCAGAAGATCGTTCAATTCGGCTTCGGCCTCGATCTCCGACTTGTCGAACGGATTGGCGAGCCCCGCCGCCGCCACCGCCGCGATCGACCAATATTGCCGGCGCTTGACGTTTCGACCGGCGTCGATGGAAACGATCTCGCCCGGCCGCAGCTTGGTCACGTCGCGGAAGATCGAATGCGGCGTCGGCACATAACCGAAGCGCAGGAAACTCGCGACCGACGCCGGATCAATCTCCAAGCGCAAACCGGTCGCGGCCAGCGCCTTGAGCTCGGAGGCAAACCACACGCCGCGTCCGCGCGTCGCCAGGAAGAGCGGCTTGATGCCGAGCCGGTCGCGGATCAAATGCAGCGTGCGCGTGGCGCGGTCCCACAGCGCGATTGCGAACATGCCGTTGAGATCGGCGAGCGTGCGATCGAGCCCGCGCCTGGCCACCGATTCAAGGATGATTTCCGTGTCCGACGTGCCGCGGAACGAAAAGCCCTTGAGCTCCGACGCGCTCGCAATTGCCGCCGCGTTGTAGACTTCGCCATTGTAAGAAATTACCCACCGCCCGTCCGACGACACCATCGGCTGGGCGCCGGTTGGCGTCAGATCGATGACGGCGAGACGCCGATGCGCCAGGGCAACGCCGGCCTCCGCGTCGCTCCACACACCCGAGCCGTCCGGCCCGCGATAAGCGATGGCATCGGCCATGACGCGGGCGCGGCTGCCGAGATCGCGGCAATCGCCGGACGCTGCACCGTCGATCAGGCCGGCTATGCCGCACATGTTTTCCGCACCGTCATTCGTTCAAGGCGCGAGCGCATGGGCTTCGGCCAGCGCGTACAGGCGCGCTCGTCGCGCCATCAGCTCGTTCCAGGTCCCGCTTTCAACCAGGCGGCCGGCTTCCAGCACGCAAATCGCATCGGCGGCGCGGACCGCCGCGAGCCGGTGTGCGACGACCAGGATGCCCATATGCTTGCGCAGCGCGTCGAGCGTGTGCAGCAGATCGCTTTCCGACTCGGCGTCGAGCGCGCTCATCGCCTCATCCAGCAGCAGCAGAGTTGGATTGGTCAACAGCGCGCGCGCGATGCCGAGACGCTGCCGCTGGCCGCCGGAGAGCTTAACCCCTTGGTCGCCGATGACGGTGTCGTAGCCTTCCGGCAGCGCAGTAATAAATTCATGCGCGTGCGCCCGCCGCACAGCGATTTCAACGTCGGCGCGCGTCGCGGCCGGATCGGCCAGCGTCAAATTCTCCCACACCGAGGCATGGAACAGAATGGTCTCCTGCGGCACGTAGCCGATCGCGCGCCGCCAGGCGCCGAGCGGCGCCGTCGCGAGCTCATAGCTGCCCAGCCGGATCGAGCCCGCGCTCGGCTCGACGAGGCCGAGCAGCGCGTGCACCAGCGTCGACTTTCCCGCCCCCGACCCGCCGGCGATCGCCAGCATGCCCGGTATCGCCATCGTCAATTCGACCCCGTCGAGCACGGTGCGGTCGCCGAATTTTACCGTGAGATCCTGCACGGCGAGCTTGCTCGGCAGGTCGAGCCGCAGGACCGCGCCCGACTGCTCGAGCCGTTCCGCCTCGGCTTCGGCAGCCGCCTGCAATTGCTCAATGGTGTCGATGGAGTGAACGAAACCGTTGAGATAATGAATATGGGCCTGCGACGTCGTCAGACGCGGGAACAGCCGCGCAAATAACACCAGCACGACGAAGACATTACCAAGCGCCACCCCCATCCCTTTATTGCCGAGTACGAACACGCCTGCGATGCCGATCAAGGCAATGAATTCGAGCAGCGCGCGCATCAGCGACGGCAGGAAACTAACCATCGCATTGGCGCGCTCCAGACGCCGCACCAGCGGGTCGATCCGTGCCGCGGCGCGGTTTTCGCTGGCGGTCGCCTTGACGATCTTGGCGCCGGAAAATTGTTCGCCCAGCACCGACTGCAATTCGGCATTGAGCGGGGCGAGCACATGGCCAGCCGCATAGCTCATGCGATAAAGCCGCGTCAGCGCCAGCCCACCCAGCAGCGAGAACGCGACCAGGCTGACCGCGATCGGCCAGGCGATCAGCAACGAGAGGGCAAAATAAACCAGCATGACCACCGTAGTCGAAAGCACCGCCAGCGTCAGCGTGAATGCAACGCCCAATCGCTCGCATTCGGTGACGATCACGCTGGTCAATTCGCCTGCCTTGCGGCCCGCGATAAAACTCCATTTCGCGCGCATGAAGGCGCGAAATAGTTCCATCTGTCGCTCGCGCTGGTAGCGCCGGCCGAGGCTTGCGTTCCACCAATTGAGCGCGATGAAAAGCAGCGTCTGAACGGTCGAAATCGCGACGATGACGAGAAGAATTCCGAAGCTATCGACCGCGCCGACCGCGGCCAGGGCCTTGTGCAGGATTGCGCTGGCCGGTCCTTGGCTGCTTGCGGGCGCAAAACCCATGCCGCTCAATAACGGCAGCAGCAGCGCGACCGCGATCCCCTCGCCGAGGCCGACCAACGACATCAAGGCGATGAGCGCCAGGAAGCGCCAGCCCAGGCGAGCGAACAGATCGCCAATCAGAAGACGGTATGATTTCATTCGATGTTCGTCGGCATGGAAATGACCGGCCCCGAGGCGCGCACGCGCGATTGCTACCGCAGTCCGGGTGAACCGCATTCGGGACAAAGTTCAAGAAACGCTCCGCCGCCGCAGGCTAGGCCGCGGCGACGGCCTCGGTATCGAGCAGCACGCGAACCTTGCGGCCGAGCAAATCGAGCAGCACCGCGACGCGCGCGCGGTCCGGCATGCCGTCGTAGAGTCCGAGGCAGTTGCTGAACACACCATCGACGACACGGATTTTGTCGCCCAGCCGCAACAGCGGCTGCTGCGCAAGCCGGATGAAGCCGGCCGCATCCTCGCGGCTCTTCAGCGTGGCGATGACGCGAGTGGGCACGCACCGCCGGAACCTCGCCCGCGCCGATTAGCCGCGACACGCCGACGGTCGAATAGATCGCGCGCCAGCGTTGCGCCGCCAAATCGACTTCGACAAAGAGATAACGCGGAAACAGCGGCGCGGCGGCGACATCGACGCGCCGCGCGTGCCGCCGGCGCTTCAAGTAGCGCGGTAAATAAGTGGGAAAGCCCTGGCGTTCGAGATGCAGGACCGCCTTGGTCTCGGCATTCGGCTGCGTCTGCACCACGTACCACTCCGGCCGGATTGATGTCATGGCGCGGCCTCGCCGCGCTGCTTCATGCGCAGGCGGAGCAGCTCGGGCACCAGCACCCGCTCGGCGCCGAAGCGAGCGATAGCCGCGTCGCACGTCGCGCGCGCCGTGGTCAGGTCGCTGATCAAAACGGCGTCGAACGGTTTCGACATCGATGCGAAATCGGCGAACACCGGCAGCCCGATGAACTGCCGCTTCGCCGCGCCGTCCTGCACGACGCCGACAATCTCGATGCCGTGCTCAAGCGCGCAGATCGCGGCGATTTCGGCGAGATCGGATTGCCCGGCGAGCAGCACTTTGTTGACGCCGCCGGCTTTGGCTGCGCGGAAAAGGTTCGAGCAATCGGTCTTGGCCTGGCGGAAGAAGCCGAAGGAATAGGACAAATATTCGACCGTCAGCCGAGATTTCTCGGCGAAGCCTTGCGGCGTGAGGTAGTAAGCATAACGCCGCGCCGGCGCCCCGCGCACTTTGACCAGACCCTTCTTGACGCAGCGCTTGAGGTAGGCGTTGACCAAACCGAGCGCGATGCCGAGCTCGGAGGCGAGCAGCCGCTGCGATTGCGCACGCTCCTGCTCCACGGCGTCGAGCAGCCCGAGCATGATCCGCGAGCTTTCCGCACTCTCTTCGCCGGCCCGGCGCATCACGGCTTCCTCGGATGGACCGGGGCGTGATACGTCGTTCACGGCGTGAACGTCAAGGTTTGATGTTCAAACCATGAACACAAATTGTTGCCGTCGTTAATTCGAACTTATTATGTGAATACAAAGGTTTATGAAAAACCTCGTTCCGGCACAGATGACCGTATGCGGCAGCTTTGGCGGCTTGAATGTAGGCCGCCCGGACTACTTTCCTGCCTGCCCGGCAGCCGCCTTTTTGCCGGCAGGCGTTCACTTGGCTTATGTAACCTTGCAGCTTGGGCCAGATAACAAATTCCTATTCGCCGCTGCGGCGCGATGGGAAACAAGCCGCGGCACAGGCCGGCCATTTGATGACGCAAAAGATTCTCTATCTGGTCTCCGAAGACTGGTACTTCGTTTCGCACCGGCTGCCGATGGCACGCGCGGCGCGCGGCGCCGGCTACGACGTGCACGTCGCGACACGCATCGGCGACTGCGCGGAACGCATTCGCGGCGAGGGATTTGAACTGCATCCGATTAGCTGGCGCCGCGGCAGCATGAATCCATTCCGGCTCATTGCGGCCGTGGTGGAAACCCGGCGTCTCTATCGCCGCATTCAACCTGACCTTGCCCATCACGTGGCATTTCTGCCGACAGTGATCGGCTCGATCGCCGCACTTGGACTTGATATCCGCGTGCTCAATGCGTTTACCGGATTGGGATTCACTTTCGCATCCAAGACGCCGACCGCCAGATCGCTCCGCTTGCTGGTCGTGGCCTTTCTAGGTTGGCTGTTGAAGCGGCCGGGCACCACGGTGCTGGTGCAAAATCCAGACGACCGCGCCGCCATCGAAAAGCTCGGCGTAGGCAATGACAAGATCGCGCTCATCGCCGGCTCCGGCGTCGACACCGATGCTTTCAAGCCCCTGCCGGAGCCGCCGCCGCCAGTGATCGCCGGCTTCGTCGGCCGCCTGCTTGCCGACAAGGGCGTGCCGACGCTGGTCGACGCCCATCAACTGCTTGTGCGCCGCGGCCACCCCGTCGCCCTCTTGATTGCCGGAGAGCCTGACCCAGCCAACCCCGCCTCGATTCCGCCGGCGACCATCGCCGAATGGAAGCAACGGCCGGGTCTGTCCTTGCTCGGGCAAGTCGACGACATCGCTGCGTTCTGGGCAGGCGCGCATATCGCCGTGCTGCCATCGTTGCGCGAAGGCTTGCCGATGAGCCTGCTGGAGGCCGCCGCCTGCGCGCGGCCGATTGTCGCCACGAACGTTCCAGGCTGCCGCGAGATTGCACGCGACGGCGTCAATGCGTTGCTGGTGCCGCCGAACGACGCCCAAGCGCTCGCCGACGCCATTGACCGACTCGCCAACGATGCGCAATTGCGCCGCCGCTTTGGCGCGGCCGGTCGCCGGATTGTGGAAGACGAATATTCGCATGTGCGGATCGGGCAGGAAATCGTCGCGCTTTATGGCCGCCTGCTGTCGCAACGGCCGGGCGCCCGTTCGCTATTGCGGGCACCGGGAGCTCCCGGATAAACAGGGACCCAACCTGGGAAGGAAGCCTGCGTGGCGCACGCGCGTAAAATCGCCGTCATCGGCCTCGGCTATGTCGGCTTGCCAGTGGCAGTCGGTTTCGCACGCACGGGGGCAAGCGTCGTCGGCTTCGATATCGATGCCGGACGAATCGCCGACATCGCCGCGGGCAATGACCGCACCCGCGAGGTCACGTGCGAAGAATTGCGCGCAGTAAAAGCCCGCTGGACTGCCGACCCAGCCGACCTGCGCGCGGCGGATTTTTTTATCGTCACCGTCCCCACCCCGATCGACGATAATTTTCGTCCCGACCTGAGAACATTGCTGCACGCGTCCGAACTGGTGGGACGCGCACTCAAGCAGGGCGACATTGTAGTCTATGAGTCCACGGTCTATCCGGGCGCCACCGAAGAAGACTGCATGCCCGTGCTCGAACGCGCCTCCGGGCTCGTCGGTGGACGCGATTTCACCCTTGGTTATTCACCCGAGCGCATCAATCCGGGCGACCGGCAACATCGATTCGAAACCATCACCAAGGTCGTGGCTGGGCAGGACCCGCGCACGCTCGATATCGTTGCCGCGGTCTATAGTTCGGCGGTGCGGGCGCCGATCCACAAGGCGCCCTCAATTAAGGTTGCCGAGGCTGCCAAAGTCATCGAGAACACACAGCGCGATCTCAATATCGCGTTCATGAATGAATTGTCGGAACTGTTCCACCGGCTCGGCATCGATACCGCCGATGTGCTCGCCGCGGCAGGCACAAAATGGAATTTCCTTCAGTTCACGCCCGGACTGGTTGGCGGCCACTGCATCGGCGTCGACCCTTACTATCTGACCCACCGCGCGGAGAAAGCCGGCTTCGATCCGAACATCATACTGGCCGGCCGGCGCGTCAACGATGCGATGGGAAAGAAAGTCGCGCGCGAAACCTTGCGCCTGCTCGAAGCAGGCCCGCGGCGCCCCGAGCGCGTGACCGTTCTCGGCCTCACCTTCAAGGAGAACGTGCCGGACATCCGCAACTCGAAAGTGGTCGATATCGTGCGTGAACTCTCCGCTTCCGGAGTCACGGCGCAGGTGCACGACCCGATGGCCGACTCTGCTAACGCGCGCCGGGAATACGGCATTGATTTGGTTGAGTTCGACCGATTGCAGCCCGCCGATGCGGTGGTGCTGGCGGTCGCGCACGACGCCTACAAGGCCGGCTGGCCGCTGATCGTGCCGCTGCTGCGCGACGGCAAGGGCGTCGTCGTCGATATCAAGGCGCGCCTCGATCGCGCCCGCAT
>JBOHII010000209.1:0-10306 GCA_050725955.1 Pseudolabrys sp.
ATGCCGAATACCGGCCAGCCGATCATGGCATAGCCAAGCGACAGCGCCGGCAGCAGGGCCGGCCATTGCAGCATGAAATGGAAATACGCCACCCAGTCGATACCGAGGGCACGGTCTAGCGCGGCCAGTTTGGCGTCCTGCAACGGCATCCCGAGCGACGCCCCCAAATAAGTGAGCGGCGTCATCAGGAAGCTCGCCAGCATGAGTTGCGCGGTCGACCCAAGCGTGAAGATCACAAGTGGCTCGCACCGTCGCGGCGTCAACGCGTTGTAATAGGCGATGCCGGCGTAAAGCCCGATGGCCGCGAGCGAGAGCAGCGCGCCTTCCGGCTCGAGCGAAAACTGGGTGAACGCCAGGCACAGGACCAGCGCCAGGCCGACGAGGCCGAGCGGAATCCAGTTCAGCGTGAACAGCCGCCAGGCGGCCCGGGCCTCGTGGTCGTTCATCTGCCGGAAGGTCCCCTCTGTTACGCGATTATGGCCACCAACGATTAATGCCGGCAAAACCGGATTGGTTACCCAAGTGTTGTGGATTCGGTAAAATTCGCCGGAATTGGCCGCGCGAGGCCGGCCAACGCTATGATGACGGCATGAGTCCGGCCCGCAGCCACGACCGCTACCCCTATTCGCCGATCGGCGAGCGGAAACCCTACGACTGGCCGGGTGGCAAGCGGCTGGCGATCTATGTCGGCCTCAATCTCGAGTGGTTTTCGTTCGGCGAAGGGCTCGGCGCCGAACTCGCGCCCGGCGGGCCACAGCCTGACGTGCTCAATTATGCCTGGCGCGACTACGGCAATCGCGTCGGCGTGTTCCGCCTCGCCGATTTGTTCGCCGAGCTGAAGCTGCCGGTGTCGCTGCTGGTCAATGCGGAAATGTACGAGCAGGCGCCGCAGGCCATCGCTGCATTTCCCGGCGCCGAGATCGTCGGCCACGGCCGCAGCAATTCCGAGCGGCAGGGCACGCTGAGCGAGACCGACGAGCGCGCGCTGATCGAGGAGACCACCGCCGCGATCGAAAAACATTCAGGCACACGCCCACGCGGCTGGCTTGGTCCCTGGATCTCGCAGTCGCCTCTGACGCCCGATCTTTTGCAGGAAGCCGGCTACACCTATCTGCTCGATTGGTGCCATGACGACCAGCCGACCTGGATGAAAACGCGCAAGGGGCGAATATTATCGGTGCCCTACCCGCAAGAACTCAACGACATTCCGCAGATCGTCGCTCGCAAACGCGAGGGCGCCGATTTTGCCGACATGATCGTCGATGCCTTCGACGTACTCGCCGCCGAATGCGATAGGCGCCCGCTGGTCATGGGCATTGCGCTGCACGCCTACATCATGGGCCAGCCGCACCGCTTCAAGCATCTTTCGCGCGTGCTTACTCACCTCGCGCGCAAGGCAGATGAGCGGGTCTGGTTCACGACCGCGGGCGCCATCGCCGCGCACGCTGCCGCGCTGCCGCCGGGCACGGTGCCCTGAATGGCAGCGATCTTGCCCCTCGTCGCAGCCGCCGCGCTTTGGCCCGCTCGCGGCTCATTGATCGGGCTCGATCTCGGCAGCAAAACCATCGGCGTCGCTTCAAGCGATCCCGACCGCAGACTGGCGGCCGGCGTCGAGACCATCGCGCGCAATAATTTCACCGCCGACGCCAAACGCCTGCTGGCGCTCGCCGCCGAGCGCGCCGCGGTCGGCTTCGTGCTCGGCTTGCCGGTCAACATGGACGGCTCGGAGGGGCCGCGCGCGCAGTCGACCCGCGCTTTCGCGCGCAATATCGCCAAGCTCACCGACTTGCCGATCGCACTGTGGGACGAGCGGCTGTCGACCGCCGCAGTCGAGCGCCAGTTGATCGCCGCCGACGTCAGCCGCAAGAAACGCGCGGCGGTCATCGACCAGCACGCCGCCGCCTATATCCTGCAAGGTGCGCTCGACCGCTTGACGCGGCTCAAGGCTTGAGGGTTGAGGCGCGTAAAAAGGGCGGGCTCTGCGGCCCGCCCTTTTCTGAGTCGATCCTCGCCTTTGGCTTGATCGACCCACTACCGTTGCAACCGGATCAGCAAGCGTAGTAGTCGAGCCGGCCGTAACCGCCGTCCGACGCGCAGGCTGGCGCGCCATAATTTGGCGCTGTGTAAACCGGCGCGGGGGCATAGGCGTAGGCGTCGTAGCTGTCCGGCTCATAGGCATAGTCCGGTCCGGAATAGTAACCCGATGGGCCGTAGGTGTAGCCCGGCCCGTAGTAATAGCCATTGTTCGCGCTGGCGATGGCCGCGCCCGTCAAAGCACCGGCGGCAAAGCCGATTGCCGCGGCGTTGTGGCCGTGGCGCGCTTGGCTCGGCGTCGCCAGCGCGAGCGCGAGCGCGCCCGTGAGTGTTGCCGCTGCCGCATATTTGATTAGTTTTCGCATGATGCATCCTCTCTTGCCCGCTTTGCGGGCTCGCATTCGTGGATTGACCGCGGCGTTGGCAGCGCCGCGGCGACTAGGGTCTCAACCAGGGAACAGCAAAGCCAGTTCCTGCGCAGCGGCAATGCGCGTTCACGATGGTTTGTGGTTCATTCAGGAACCCTTGTGGAACAGGGCGAGCAGGCCTTGCCGCGGGCGGAACTTGCGCCTATAGACCTGCCTTTAATGAACATTGCGCCGAAATCCTCGTTTGTCCTCAACAAGCGGCATCTGTTGGGGATCGAGGGGCTTTCCCGCGAGGAGATTTCCGGCCTGCTCGACCTCGGCGAGGAATTCGTCGAGCTCAATCGTCAGGTGGAGAAGAAGCGCACTTCGCTGCGCGGCCGCACCCAAATCAATCTGTTCTTCGAAGTCTCCACCCGCACCCAGTCCTCCTTCGAGCTCGCCGGTAAACGGCTCGGCGCCGATGTGATGAACATGTCGACCGCCTCGTCCTCCATGCGCAAGGGCGAGACCTTGATCGACACCGCGATCACGCTTAACGCCATGCACCCCGACATCCTAGTGGTGCGCCACCATGCCTCCGGCGCGGTCGAACTGCTGGCGAGCAAGCTCGACTGCTCGGTGATCAACGCCGGCGACGGTTCGCACGAACACCCGACGCAGGCGCTGCTCGACGCGCTGACCATCCGCCGCAACAAGGGCCGGCTCGAGGGGCTGCTGGTTGCGATCTGCGGCGACGTCATGCATTCGCGGGTGGCGCGTTCCAACATCATCCTGCTCAACACCATGGGCGCGCGGGTGCGCGTGGTGGCGCCCTCCACGCTTCTGCCGCCCGGCATCGAGCGGATGGGCGTCGAAGTCGCGCGAGACATGCGGGAGGGATTGAACGGCGCGGATATCGTCATGATGCTCCGCCTGCAGCGCGAGCGCATGAACGGCTCCTTCGTGCCTTCGGTATCGGAATATTTCCACTATTACGGTCTCGACGAAAAAAAGCTCAGTTATGCCAAGCCTGGCGCGCTGGTCATGCATCCGGGGCCGATGAACCGCGGCGTCGAGATCGACTCCATCGTCGCCGACGGCGCGCAGTCGCTGATCCGCGAACAGGTGGAAATGGGCGTGGCCGTGCGCATGGCCGTGCTCGAAGCTTTGTCGCGAAACCTGCCGAACGCATGATGCTGTCCGACCGCCGCCCGATCCTGCTCGCCAACGCCCGGATCGTCGATCCGTCGCGCGATCTCGATTTTCCCGGCGACCTGCTGATCGCCGACGGCACCGTCCGCGAGGCGAAAAAAGGCATCGGCGCCGGCGGCGTGCCCGAAGGCACCGACGTGATTGACTGCCGAGGCAAACTGGTGGCGCCCGGCCTGACTGATATGCGCGCCTTCGTCGGCGAACCCGGCGCCGGCTACCGCGAAACGCTGGCTTCGGCGAGCCAGGCCGCCGCCGCCGGCGGCGTCACCACCATCATCTGCCAGCCCAACACCTCCCCGGTGATCGACGATCCGGCGACGGTGGATTTCCTGCTCCGCCGCGCGCGCGATACCGCGATCGTGCACGTGCACCCGATGGCGGCGCTCACCAAGGGGCTCGAAGGCCTGGAGATGACCGAAATCGGGCTGCTCAAGGCGGCCGGCGCAGTCGCTTTCACCGACGGCGACAAAAGCGTGAAGAATGCGCAGGTCATGCGGCGCGCGCTCGTCTATGCCGGCGATTTCGACGCGCTGATCGTGCATCACACCGAAGACCCCGATCTGATCGGCGACGGCGTGATGAACGAAGGCGAATTCGCCGCCCGCCTCGGCCTGCTCGGCATTCCCAAGGCAGCGGAAACGATCATGCTTGAGCGCGATATCCGCTTGGTCGCGTTGTCGGGCGGCCGCTATCACGCGGCGTCCGTGACCTGCGCGGAATCGCTCGAAGTACTGCGCCGCGCCAAGGCAGCCGGCCTCAATGTCACCGCCGCCTGCTCGATCAATCACCTCACGCTCAACGAAAACGACATCGGGCCCTATCGCACCTTTCTCAAGCTGTCGCCGCCGTTACGTAGTGAGGACGACCGCAAGCTCCTGGTCGCGGCGCTTGCCCGTGGCCTGATCGACGTGGTGATGTCGGATCACAACCCGCAGGACGTCGAAACCAAGCGGCTGCCGTTCGCCGAAGCCGCTCCCGGCGCCATTGGGCTTGAAACCATGCTGGTCGCCGGATTGCGGTTGGTGCATGCCGGCGAGATCGATCTCATGACTCTGCTGCGGGCGACGTCGACGCGGCCGGCCGAACTGCTTGGCCTGCCGGGCGGCACGCTCAAGAGCGGCGCACCGGCCGACGTCATCGTCGTCGACATGGACCTGCCCTGGATACTCGATCCGGCCGAGCTCAAATCCAAATGTAAAAACACCCCGTTCGATGAAGCCAAGCTGACCGGCCGCGTGTTGCGCACCATCGTCGCCGGCCGCACCGTGTACGAATACGTATGAGCAAAGAACTGGCGTTCCTCATCGGCTATCAGTTCGGCGCCATCCCGTTTGGCCTGCTGCTCATGCGTATGGCCGGTGGCCCGGATTTGCGCACCGTCGGCTCCGGCAATATCGGCGCAACCAACGTGCTGCGCACCGGACACAAGGGCCTTGCCGCCGCGACGCTCATTTGCGACGCGCTCAAGGGCACGGTGGCGGTGTGGCTCGCGGCGCATTATTCCGGCGCCGAAGCGGGGCTGTGGGCCGGCGCTGGCGCTTTCGCCGGTCATCTTTTTCCGATTTGGCTGAAGTTCAAGGGCGGCAAGGGCGTCGCCACCTATATCGGCGTGTTGATCGGACTCTGTTGGCAGGGCGCGGTGATCTTCTGTGCAATCTGGTTGGCGGTCGCCGGCATCAGCCGCTACTCCTCGCTCGCCGCTCTGATCGCCAGCGCGCTGACGCCGCCCGCGCTTTGGCTGTTCGGGCAGCCGAATATCGCCACGCTGTGCCTGGCGATGAGCGCGCTGATGTGGCTCATGCACCGCGCCAATATCCGCCGCCTGCTCAAAGGCAGCGAAGGCAAGATCGGCGCGAACGCGCCGAGCCCCCGCTAGCTAATTGCTGAAATTGCAATCCGCTTTGTAGACGTTGACGACGGCCCGCTCGTTGATCGCTTTCGGCATCGTGCTAACCATCATGCAGAAATGGAAATGCCGTTGCGGCGTGTCGGGCAAGACGTCGCGGTAGCTCGCATCACCCCAGAAGAAAACCTTGCCGTTGCCGGCCATCGCCCGCGCGACATCGGCGGCCGGCACGAATAAAGCCGGGCTCGGAATCTCGGTGCCGGGCGCAAGCGTCATGAAAGTATGCTCGGCGATTTTTTCGCTCGGTCTGAGAAGATCCGGCTCTGCGCCGGCCGGATACCATTTGGCCGATAGCCAATATTCGAGCTCCCGGGCCGGTGTGGCGCCGAAATTTTTCCACACAACCCCGATGGCAGCGCCCTCGAATTTTTCCGCCTGCCCCTGCTCGGCGGCCAGCCTGGGCACATAAATGACCTGCTGTGTCCCCACATAGGCGCGCAGTTGCACGGAATTGACGCCGAGCTGTTTTTGCATCGACAGATTGATTGTAAAAAGCAAATAGGCGCCGACGATTGTCGCTGCCGATAAAACAAGCGTGCAAATGCTAAGGACGATGGTCCAACGGGTTAAAGCTTTTTGATCGGTACCGATTATTGCTACGCCGGTTTCGGCTTTTTCAGCATCGGATTGCGACTCGCTGCGCCCCGACGGAGCGGCGGCAGGTTGCGCATCCTTTCGCTTATCGCGGCGCTTGCGCGGGCCGGTGCCTTCTTCATGTGGTTTAGCCATCGTTGCTCCGGAACGATTATGCGGCGGGCCAGTCTGACGCCCTCCCCACCAAATGCAACCGGAGTCCAACCGGGCCGACCGTGCTACCTCGCCCCAAACGTCCGGTTGTCCTCTGCCGCCGCCTGGGCGATGCTGATGCGGGAACGGTCAGGGGGCGCCGTTGGGCGATCGCGTGCAACTGAGCCAGGAGCAGCGGCTCGATTGGTTGCGGCTCATCCGCACCGATAATATCGGTCCGCGCGGTATTATGGCGCAAACGCCACAAGAATTTTGAGCCTTCCCCACCTACCTTTCGGTCATGAGCGACATCAAACGCCTAGACAAGCTCTTAGAGGACCCGCTGGGCAACTTTCGGGAGATCACGGAGCTACTAGGCCAGGTCCAACCCGAGAGGCTTCTCAATGCCCCGCGCAGAGATCGCGACCACACAGGCCAAGCACACCCTGCTTCAACTCCACGCGGAGCTGGCGGGAAAGATACGGGACAACAAAAAAGAAGCTGACCGGCTCCGAGAGGCAATGGGTCACGTCGAGGCCGTCATCAAGTTAATGGACCCGACGCACAATCTCAGGACAATTGCTGTGCGGCGCCGGAAGCCTAACCAGTGGTTCAAACGGGGGACGGTATGGCGGGAGGCTTTAGATACACTCAGGCATGTTGATGGGCCACTAACTGTTAGCGCAATCGCTATTAGGATGCTTGCCAGCAAACGGATAGAGAATGCCCCGCGATCAACAATAGAGAGTCTGGAAGGAGCTATACGTTCAAGCTTGCGTAATCACGCCGGGATTTCGGTAGAAAGTATCGGAAATGGTGCGCCGAGTCGTTGGCATCTGAAATTACATTGCACGGAATGAGGTCATTCCAAAAATTAATTTTCTAGGGAAGTACTTGAATGGCAATAAATTTACGCCATTTTAAGAGTTCAACCCCATGCTCCAAAATGGAACAAGTAGTTGCTTTTCTCATTGCCGTTCGGCAAAGAGGGATGGAGCAATGCGAGTTACGACTCAATCTGCTTCCCGCCGACGAGGTCATCCTATGACAGAATGGATTATTGATCGGGAACACCCATTAAGGGGCGTGATTCGCGCTTTGGCGTTGCTTTTTGCAATCATGCCGCTTTTCGCCGTGATTTATTTAGCGATCAGATAAATCATTGCGACACAGCAGGTACGTTCCGAGTCCAACTGACGTTCCTAGCACGAGGTAACCAAGCAACGCTTGCGTGGCTGCAATCATTCGGATTGCGGCAGGCGGGGAAAAATCTCCATACCCGACTGTTGTCCATGTAATGATCGAAAAATAAAGCGGACTTTGCCAGTCGCTTAAGAGTGATTGATGTTCTCCACCGTATTGAAGCCCAAATCCGCGATATATCCCCGCAAAAATCAACAGAAGCGCCGCCCCTTGCAGCACTATGGCGAGGAACGCCCGCGCGGGTCCCACATCTCGATTTAGAAAACCTAGCACACTGGTGGCCACGCCAGCGCAAGCCAGGAACATCGTAAGATAACAATTTAAAGCTGAATTGGTGAAATCGTCTGGAGAAATAAAAAATGCAAAAATTGCAAGGAGCCAATTATTAAAAACAGGAACCGCAACAAGAACGAGCGTCGTACGAAGCCAAGACATAATTTCCCCCCTTTTTACTTCACGGCAATCTTAGGTTGTTATTTTAAAATTGCCAATATTATTAGAAGGGCTTGGCAATTAAAATCATCGCAAATGTTTTTGCCAGTAGCCGCTGAAATCTACTGATGGTCTGCGCTTCATTGCTAGTGAAGCAACGCGCCGCACCTGATCGCCGTTGGAGATGCGGCGATTGTCTTCCCTCCAAGCCGCCTCCTGTCCATAGCGCAGCAAATAATTGCCTGCGATATGGTGATGATGACCAATCTCAGCCCGGCGCATCCGGGAGAAAAATTCCTCGGCCCAATTCGTGCAGGCGCCATTGAGGCTGTAGGCTTCCTCGTGGTTGATGCGCCTCATTTCAAATCGAGCGTGCAAATCATTCCAGCTTGGTGACTCGTCAGCGTTCACGATGGTGCCGGGAGCAATGCGAGAACGGATGAAAGCTAGCGCGTTCTTTTCAGACTTAAACACCGCTGGAACCGTGTTGCCGCCCCGCTCTCGAACTACGATAACCGCCTTCCGCTTACCGGATTGATTTTCAGCGAAGCGCCGGTCGGCGCGGTGCGGTTTCAAATTCGCGGGCTTCACATAGCCGCCGAAGTATCCGCTATCGACCTCGGCCACTTTGCCTTCGCCACCGACAACACGGCCCTTCAATTCCTCGGCCATTGCTTCGCGCAACTTGTGCAGCAGCACAAAGGCGCACTTGTAGGAGACGTTTAGATCGCGGGAGAGCGCCAGCGCCGACTTGCCCTTGACCTCGTTGCAGAAGATCGCGATGGCAGCGAGATAGCAGCGCAGCGGCAGCTTATGGCTGGCAAACAGTGTGCCGGACGTGATTGTGAAATCCTTGAAGCAAGCCCGGCAGCGGAAACGGGGTGCACCTTTCAAGCGGCGGCAATCGTAGGCATCCGTCCCGCCACAGTGCGGGCAAACCGGCTCCCCTTCCGTCTCAGGCCAACGGACGCGGCGCAAAGCCATTTCGGCCTCCCCATCCTTCATCGTGAAAACGTGCGCCAGAGAGAGCGACTTGGCAGCCTTGGAAAGCAGGAAATGTTGGGCCATGTGAGTACCTACCGTTTATGAAAGCTATCATATCCGATAGGGATTGACTTGTCAACTCATTCTATCGTATCTGATAGCCATCAAATTCGATAGGATGGCCAATGGTATCCTCTGAGAAGGAATGGGCCGAACGGGCTTCCGCGTTCCTAAAGCATAAGCTTCGGGAATCTGAAGTAACCTATATGGAGCTGGCGAAGCGGCTAAAAAAGCATGGGTTTAAGGCGGAAACTGAGGCCAGCATCACAAACAAGCTGAAAAGGGGCACATTCCAGGCTACGTTCTTTCTGGCGTGTCTTGCGGCGCTAGAGCTTGATGGGGTTGCTCTAGAGGAGCTGTAAATGAAATGTCATGGTCAAGTGAGCCGTGCGATGGCGGCGCTGCTGCTCTGGCAATAGTTATGTTTCTAAAATGTTCAAAAAGATTGCATCCCTCGCCTGTATCTAAATCGAGCATTCTGCCGACGACGCGCAGTTTCCAAAACGTGTAGTCAATTAGCCGTTCAACGGGTTGTGTCTTTCCCTTTCTTACCGGGAATCCCTTCGCGATAAGATAGCCCGCACCGATTTGATCGTACAAATTATTAATCACATCGGCGTCGGAACACGTTACGATATATTCGGCTAGGGGCCGCTTCTCGCTATCCGCGCTTAATTCTGCGAGAAAAGAACGCGCTTGCTTCTGCCGTGACAGAAGCGCCGGATTTATAAATCTCTGAATTGCTTCTCGCGGGGGAAACCATTCCCCTGCATGTAAATCCTTATTGCGCCTTCGAATTAGTTTTTTGATGTATGGAAATACATATTTGTTTGCTGCAATACCAATCAGGAACGCAATTACTAGCCAAAACCCCGGCAATCGCTGAACGGTAACAACGTGGCCGAACAACCACGCGATCGTATTTTTGGCCATTGTCCGCAGATCACTGATTGGGTGCTCACTGAAGAGGTAAGTTGTCCCGAACACAATCAGGACGATTCCGACCCACCAAATGCCGTTAATTATCAGCTTGGGGGTACGCGGATATTTAGTAGGGAAAACCATTGCCGCTATCGCGCCGCCAAGGCCGACAATGACTGACGCGATGGCGGTTCTATCCATGCTGGAGTCCTCCCACGAATCTGGGCCTCGGCCAATATGGCCCGTGGCGCGAAATTCGCGCGGAATCCCGATATGTGGGGGCGTTCCGCCACAGCCTTAGCTAGCTAATGATTTGGCTAGCGAACGGCCTGTGGCGTTTGCGCCATAATACCGGGTCCGCGCACCTTCCGCGACCTGGTCAATCATTATGGCGGCGCGCGCGCCGCGCTTGAGGCACTGCCGGCGCTTGCCCGCCGCGGCGGCGCCTCGGCGCCCGCCAACATCTGCACGCGCGAACAGG
>JBOHII010000210.1:0-13243 GCA_050725955.1 Pseudolabrys sp.
GAAGCACAGATTGTCATCGAGCAATGGCGCAAGCACTACAACACGGTCAGGCCGCACTCTTCGCTCGGCTATCGACCGCCGGCGCCACAGACGATGAACCCATTCGTGCCACCGCTAGATCAGGTCGCGCAAATGCAATAGTCTCTCTATGACGCTGGTACAAAAAAGCCGTCAGGCCAATCTTTCGCAGCCATGGCGAACTATCTCATTCCAGCTGCTTGTTCCAGCTTGGGGATGTGCTTAACCTTTAGGCCGAGATAACCCGAAACTTCACTAAGAGTGATACGGTCTTGATAATAATTGCCTAGCAACATGCGCACTAACGGACGGCCGAAATTGCTCACCGTCTCTTGCGGCATGTTACGTTTCATCTCGTCTTCGGCAGATTCCTCTTTTTCCGTTTTCTTTCGCGCAAGATATTCAGCGATGTATTGGCCACGCTTGGCTTGATAAAATTCGTTCGTCGTCATGTCAAAAGTCAAAAGCCTTCTAAGTAATGCTTCACGACTCACGTTGAACCGTTTTGCTAGTTCCGCGACTTCAGCATCGCTCCAATCAACTGCTTTGCGCGCGTGTGTGCGCACTAGAGGGTTAGCTAGGAGATCATTCTTGGGAACGAGGGCGGCGGCTGCAACTTGGTTGCAAAAGACTTCTAACTTTTGATCTTCCGGCGGACGGTTTTCGTCCGTTTCTAAATCGGACACACTGCTAACGTGCAGCACTAAATGCGCCAACTCATGTAACAGACTGAAGGTTCGGCGCGTGAGCGGGTCTTTTCGATTGACTGCGATCACGGGCGACGGAGTTGTCGAAATGGCGAAGCCGGACGCTTCATCGGTTGTGAAGCGGACGGTTTGGAAGACCAAGACGCCAACGGCTTCGATGCGCGCACGCCATTGATTAAAACCCGCGCGACCGTCGGCATCCTTCCAACTATATTGAAGCTGTGCGTTCACGCCCAAGGCAGCGCGAATGCGCGCACCAACCGTTTCTGCGTCTTCTTTGTCCGTCGCTGAAAGCGTAAATTTTGTTGGTTCTTCGGCCAAATCAGCAGCAAGCTCCAATGCTAGTTCGCGGCGCTCGTTAGCCGCACGGATTTCCATTTGTAAGGCGGGTGAATAGCGGCGCGGACCCGTTCCCGGCAATCGCCGCAGATCACGCATGACCAAGAAGCCCTTAGGGACTTCATCCATGTAGAAGACAGCGAGCGGGCGTTTGAAAAGCACGGCCATCTTACGGAGTTGAGGTATTGACGGTGATCCTTCGCCGTCCGGACTTTCCCAATCAACGAGTTGCGCCACATCCACCTTCAGGCGCATTGATGCATCGGCTGTGCTGAAGCCAGCGGACTCCCTCGCCCACGTGATGAGCGCCGATTTTACGAGTGCTTTGACGCGAGCCGCCATGAATCGAATCGCCCGTTACTTGAGTTTGGCCAATGTTCGTTAACATCTAAGGCCAACCGAACGAATAAACCAACATACCAATGTTGTCGCCCGCGCGTCGTCTGCTAAAAGCTGAATTCCAAAAATGCCGAAAACTGGCGCGCCGGAAGGGATTCGAACCCCTGACCCCCAGATTCGAAGTCTGGTGCTCTATCCAGCTGAGCTACCGGCGCCTGTATCCGACCTTATCGAGTTTCGCTTGATCGAGCCACCGGCACCTCGCCGCCGCGTCCGCCGTCTCGATACGCGGATAAAACGTGTCGAGGACGGCGACTGCAATTTCGGACCTAGCTGACCCCATCGGAATATCGGCAACGATGGCAATGCATGCGGCGATTTGCTGCTATCGTGCCCGCCGGACCGGGAGAATGGGCGATGACCACCACCGTCGAAGTGCTGGCTGCGGCGTTCAAGGATGCCGGCACGCCCTTCATTGTCGGGCAC
Organism: Pseudolabrys sp.; assembly: GCA_050725955.1. GTDB lineage: Bacteria > Pseudomonadota > Alphaproteobacteria > Rhizobiales > Xanthobacteraceae > Pseudolabrys. The sequence goes on from JBOHII010000210.1 coordinate 1,890, forward strand.
CCGGGCGGCGAGTCGGTCGAGCTGATGGAAGCCGCGCGCCAGCGTCAGATGCGCTTTCTGCTGATGAAACAGGAAGTGGCCGGCGCCATGCTGGCCGCGACCTGGGGCGACATCACCGGCAGCCCGGGCATCTGCCTGTCCACGCGCGGCCCCGGCGCCGCCAATATGGTCAACGGCGTGGCGCACGCGTTCCTTGACCGCTCGCCGCTGATCGCGATCACCGATAGCTATTCGCGGCCGACCTACGAGACGGGGTTGCGCCAGCGCATCAATCAGCTCGCGCTCTACGAGCCGATCGTGAAATGGAGCACCACCATCGACGCCAAGACCGTGCGCCAACAGGTGCGCCGCGCCATGCGTACCGCCACGGCGGCGCCGCCCGGTCCGGTGCATTTCGAATTTCCGCAGAGCGAGACCACGCGCGAGGCCGGCGACTATGCCGTCGAGCCGCCGCTGACGCCGAATTGGATCGTGCCCGGCCCGGACCGCGCCGATCTCAAGCCGGCGCTCGACATGCTCAAAGCGTCGAAGCGGCCGATCCTGATCGCCGGGCTCGGCGTCTATTGGTGCGGCGCCTCAACAGAATTCGTCAAATTCGCCGAGCGAATTGGCGCGCCGGTGCTCACCACCACCAAATGCAAGGGCGTGATCCCCGAGGACCACCCGCTGCGCGCCGGCTGCATCATCGGCGGGCTGATCGAACGCAAGCTGGTGCTGCAAGCCGATCTGATCGTCACCGTCGGTCTCGACGCGGTGGAGCTGCAACCCAAGCCTTGGCCCTATACGCTGCCGGTGCTGGCCCTGGCCTCGATCCCGAGCCTCGATGCACTGGTGCCGTCCGATCCGGAAATCATCGGCAACCTCAAGCCGCTCCTGGCGGGCTTGGCGCTTTGGGCGCCCGAAGGCACCAATTGGGGCGAGAAAGCCGCCAAGGCTTTCCGCAGCGAAGTGCGTGACGCACTCAACACGCCGAGCACGGGCCTGTCACCGCAGCGCACGATGGAAGTCGCGCGCGCAGTGCTGCCGCGCAACACCATTGCGACCTGTGACGCCGGCGCCAGCCGCCTGCTGGTGGTGCAGAAGTGGGAATCCTACGGGCCGCGCGAATTCCTCACCTCGAACGGGCTTGCCTCCATGGGCTATGCGGTGCCCGGCGCGCTCGCCGCGCGCATGGCCCATCCAGACCGGCCGGTGATCGCCTTCACCGGCGACGGCGGCTTCCTGATGACGGTCGCCGAATTGCAGACCGCCCAGCGTGAGAACCTGCCGATCATCGTGCTGGTGTTCGACGACCGCGAAATCGGCCTGATCCGCGTCAAGCAGGAGATCAAGGGCATCCCCATGCACGGCGTGCAACTCGGCGGCGTCGATTGGGCGAAGCTGGCGCAATCCTTCGGCGCCGACGGCGTGACGGTCGACACCGAACAGGCGTTAAGCGCCGCGCTTAGCGCGGCAGTGCAATCCAAACGCACCACTGTCATCGGCGTACGCATCGATGCCTCCGGCTATGTTGCGCAGTTCAATGCGCTGCGCGAGCTGTAGGCTTGCCTCGCTAGCGCGATGCAAACGGCCGCTCCCATCCTCGGCGTTACTCATTCGCCCCTCGCTTTTGAGGTGCCGCGCGATGCCTGCGATTGCCACGTCCACGTTTTTGGCCCGGCCGACAGGTTCCCGTATTCGAGCAAGCGTCTCTACACGCCCGGCGATGCCTCGATTGACGATCTCAAGGCACTGCACCGCGCGCTTAATATCGGCCGAGTGGTGATCGTGCATCCGAGCCCCTACGGCGCCGATAATTCCTGCACGGTGGATGCCGTGCGCAGGCTTGGCACCCGCGCGCGCGGCGTCGCCGTCATCGACGAAATGATGAGTGCGCGGGAGCTTGCCGACATGCACGCGGCAGGCATCCGCGGCGTGCGCGTCAATCTGGAAACCTCCGGCGTCAGCGATCCGACCGCGGCCGAGCGATTGTTGCAAGAGGCGGCAACGCGCGTGGCTCCCCTCGGCTGGCACGTGCAGACCTATACCAATCTGGCGATCCTGACGGCGCTGTACGACACGATCCTGGCGCTGCCGACCACGCTGGTCATCGATCATTTCGGCCGCCCGCGAGCCGGGCGCGGCATTGCGCAACCCGGCTTCGATGAATTGCTGGCGCTGCTGCGCAGCGGTAAGACTTACGTGAAAATTTCCGCACCCTGCCGGATTTCGCAGCTTGCGGATTACCCCGATGCGGTGCCGATAGCGCGCGCGCTGATCGAGGCCAATCCCGATCGCATTGTCTGGGGCAGCGATTGGCCGCATCCCGGCGGCGCGCGGACCGATCCGGCCGCGATCGAGCCGTTCCGGCCGGAAGACGACGGCGCGGCGCTTAACCGGCTCGCCGGCTGGACCCGCAACCGGACCGAGCTACAAAAGATCCTCGTCGACAATCCGGCGCGACTTTATCAATTCTAAGCCCGTCGGCTTTAGTGCGCCGAAATGTGTCCTTGCTCGACGACACGCTTCCACTTGGCCATTTCCGATTCGATGTATTTGCCGAATTCGGCCGGCGTCATCTTCTCGACCGAGGCGCCTTGCGTTGCGAATTGTTTGAGCAAGTCGGGATTATCGAGCGCAGCGGAAACGGCCTTGTTGAGTTTATCGACGATCGCCGGCGGCGTGCCGGCGGGCGCCAGCATCCCCCACCAATTGTTCGCTTCGTAGCCGGGCACCCCGGCTTCGGCAATCGTCGGCACATCGGGCAGCACCGGATTGCGTTTGGCGCCGCCCGTTGCCAGCGCGCGCAGCTGGCCCGACTTGACGTAGGGCGTCGTTTGAATGAGCGAACTGAACATTATTTTCGTATGGCCGCCGATCACGTCGACCATGGCCGGGCCGCCGCCGCGGAACGGCACGTGCACGATATCGACGCCGGCCAAGAGCTTGAACAGTTCGCCGCCCAGATGCTGGAAACTGCCGATGCCGGCCGAGGCGTATTGCAACTCGCCCGGCTTCTGCTTGGCGAGCGCAATCAATTCCTTGACCGAATGGACCGGCAATTCCGGATTGACCGCCAGCACGTTGGTGCCGGTGCCGAAGATGGCGACCGGGGTGAACGACTTGATCGGATCGTAAGTGAGCTTGTGCAGCCACGGATTGACCGCGTGCGCCAGTGAGATGACCAAAAGCGTGTAGCCGTCGGGTGCTGCCTTCGCGGCGATGTCGGTGCCGATGGTGCCGCCGGCGCCGCCGCGATTGTCGACATAGACCTGCTGGCCCAGTTGATCGCTCAAATGACGGGCGACGAGGCGGCCGACCACGTCGTTGCTGCCGCCGGGCGGGAACGGAATGATCAGCCTGATCGGCCTGTCCGGATAATCGGCGGCGGCCGCGCTGACGGTCAGCGCCAGCAGCACGGCGGCAGCCTTCAGCAGCTGCGACAATAAAGCGTACATCGTTGCCTCCCCCATGTTGCGCATCGCGCGAATTCCGCGTGCGCCGTTTTATCGTTTGCTCAGGATGGTTCGCTTGCGCCAAGGCTAGCATCGCGCCGGCGCGAGCGGGCGGCGATCTTTATCCGGTCCGCAAAAATTGTCGGTTTACCCGCCGCAGGACTCGATATATAGTATCAGTATATAACCGAATTGGGCCTATATTCATGGCGATTGAAGCCCTTGTGACATTGCGCAGCGATGACGGGGCCGGCGTCGGGCGCGAGCGCATCCGGCTGCTGCAGGCGGTCGCGCGCGCGGGCAGCATATCGGCCGGCGCCAAAGTGGCGGGCCTTACATACAAGGCGGCCTGGGACGCGCTCGACGCCATGGCCAATTTGTTCGGTAGGCCGCTGTTGGAAACGCGCACCGGCGGCAAGGCGGGCGGCGGCGCCCGGCTCACGCCAACCGGCCTGCGCGTGATCGAGGCCTATCACCGGCTCGAAGCGGAAATGACCCGCGTGCTGCGCGTGCTCGAACCTGAGCTTGCCGGCAGCGGCATCTCGCCACTGCATCTCGTGTCGGGGTTTCTCATGAAAACAAGCGCGCGCAATGCGCTGCGCGGTACGATTACGGACATTCGCTCCGACACGATCAATGCCGAAATCGCAGTGACCGTGTCGGACGGCACCACCATCTACGCTTTGGTGACCAACGAAAGCGTCCGCGCGCTCGGTCTGTGCGTCGGGCGCGAGGCGATCTTGCTGATCAAAGCCTCGTTTGTCGTGATCGTGCCCGGCGCAGAGGCGCCGCCGACATCCGTGCGCAATTGCCTGCGCGGCGTGGTGCGCCGCTGTGAGTCGTCGCCCGTCAGCGCCGAGGTCGTGCTCGACATCGGCGGCGGCAAGACGCTTGCCGCCACCATCACGGCGGCGAGCGCCGAGAAGCTCGGCCTCGCGCCGGGTCAGACCGCCTGCGCGCTGTTCGACGCCGCCCATGTCATCGTTGCCATCGATTGATCAAGGTAAGAAAAATGACTTTTAGCAAACTCCTGCGACTCGCCTTTGCCGTTGCGACGGTCTCGCTATTTGGCAGCAACGCCTTCGCGGCGCAGACCAACGTCGCGGTCGCGGCCAACTTTACCGATGCGGCCAAGGAAATCGCGGCCGCGTTCAAGCAGGCGACCGGCCACGACGCCGTGCTGAGTTTCGGCTCAAGCGGGCAGCTTTATTCCCAGATCACGCAAGATGCGCCGTTTCAGATCATGCTCTCGGCAGACGACGCGCGCCCAAAGAAGCTTGTTGCCGGGGGGCTCGGCGTGGCCGACAGCATCTTCACCTATGCAATCGGCAAACTCGTGCTGTGGAGCAAGAACCCCGATCTTGTTAAGGGCGGGGCGACGCTGAAAGGCGGCACGTTTGCCAAGCTGTCGATCTGCAATCCTGTGGCGGCGCCTTATGGCGCGGCCGCCGTCGAGACGATGCAATCGCTCAAGCTCTACGATACCCTCAAACCGAAATTGGTCGAGGGTGCGAACATCACGCAAGCTTTCCAGTTCGTCGCCACCGGCAATGCCGAGATCGGCTTTGTCGCCCTGTCGCAATTGCGCGGAAATCTCGGCGGCTCGCGCTGGCTGGTGCCGCAGAATCTCTATAAGCCGATCCGGCAGGACGCCGTGCTGTTGAAAAAGGGCGCCGGCAACGCGGCGGCCGTCGCCTTCATGACGTTCCTGAAAAGCCCGCAAGCGCGCGCGATTATCGAGAAATACGGCTACGCATTCGACAGCAACAGTTGATTGACGGCAATGGGTCTGTCCCCCGACATCTGGATCGCAGTCCGTCTGACCATCGAACTCGCGGCGACGGCGACCGTCGTCCTGCTCATCGTCGCCACGCCGATCGCGTGGTGGCTGTCGCGATCGCGCGCCCGCTGGAAGGAGGCGGTGGCCGCGGTCGTCGCCCTGCCCCTGGTGTTGCCGCCGACGGTGCTCGGTTTCTATCTGCTCGTCTTGCTCGGCCCGAATGGACCCGGCGGTCTAGTTGCCGGATTGTGGGGCACGCGCACGCTGGCCTTTACGTTCACGGGTCTGGTCATCGGCTCGGTCATCTATTCAATGCCGTTCGTCGTGCAGCCGATCCGCAACGCTTTCGATGCCTTGGGCGACCGTCCGCTCGAAGTCGCGGCAACGCTGCGCGCCTCGCCCACGCGCACCTTCTGGACCGTGGCGGTGCCACTGGCGCGCCTAGGCTTTCTGACCGGAACCGTACTTGGATTTGCCCATACCGTCGGCGAATTCGGCATCGTGCTGATGATCGGTGGCAGCATTCCGGGCAAAACCAAAGTGCTTTCGGTTGCCATCTACGATTACGTCGAGACGTCTCGATGGCACGAAGCGAGCATCCTCGCTGCCGGCATGGTGGTGTTCGCCTTCGCCGTCATTCTTTCGATGATGCTGATCGGGAAACGCGTGGCGCGGGCCGGCGAATGATGCAAGCGAAGTCCATCGAGGTCGCTTTCCGCGGGACGCTGGGGCGCTTTGCCCTCGACGCAGCATTCACGGTGCCCGCGAGCGGAATCACGGCGCTGTTCGGGCCATCCGGATGCGGCAAAACAACCGTACTCCGCTGCATGGCGGGTCTTCACCGTCTCAGCGACGGCCTCTGCAGGATTGGCGGCGACGTCTGGCAGGACCGCACGAGCTTCCGGCCCGCCTACAAGCGGCCGGTCGGCTACGTCTTTCAGGAGCCAAGCCTGTTTCCGCATCTTTCGGTGCGCCGCAATCTGCTGTTCGGCGCGCCGCGCGGGGGGGCAACGGACCGGCATATCGAAGAGGTGATCGATCTGCTCGGCATTGCCGGGCTGCTCGATCGCTCGCCGCAAAATCTTTCCGGCGGCGAGCGCCAGCGGGTGGCGGTCGGCCGCGCTTTGCTTTCGAAGCCGGAGCTGCTGCTGATGGACGAGCCGTTGTCGGCGCTCGACCGGCAGACCAAAGACGAGATCCTGCCGTTCCTCGAACGCCTGCACGCCAGCCTCTCGCTGCCGGTCATCTATGTCAGCCATGACATCACCGAAGTCGAGCGTCTCGCCGACAACCTGGTGCTGATGCAGGCCGGCCGCATCATTGCCTCCGGCAGCTTCAGCGACGTCAGCAGCAATCCGACGCTGCCTTTGGCCCTGACCAAAGAGGCCGCCGTCAGCCTCGACGCGGTCGTGAAGAGCTACGACACGAAATACGGCCTTGCGGCCCTGGAAGTGGACGGCGGACGCTTCACGGTGCCGATGCCACCCGCATCGGTCGGCAGCCGCCGGCGCCTCACCGTCGCGGCGAGCAATGTCAGTCTGGCGCGCGAGCCGCCGCACGCGACGACGATCCTCAACATTCTGCCGGCCGCCATCGTTTCCGCGACGCCGGCCGGCGAACACGAAACCGTGGTGTTGCTTGCGCTCGGGCCAAAAGGCGCCGGCAGCCGGCTGCTGGCGCGCATCACCCGGCGATCGTGGGACGACCTCGGGCTTGCACAAGGCACGATGGTCTATGCTCAGATTAAAGGCGTCGCCCTGGCGCCGGCATGAACGCGCTAACTGCCGCGGTAGGTCGCATAACTCCAGGGCGTCATGACCAGGGGCACGTGATAGTGCCCTTCCGCGTCGGCGATAGCGAAACGGATTGGAACGACGTCGAGAAACGGCGGATCCGGCAGTTCCGCTTCGTTCTTGAAATAATCCCCGATGGCGAAGCGCAGCTCGTAGCGCCCGATCGGCAGCGGGCGCCCGCCGATCAGCGGCGCAGCGGTTCGCCCATCCGCATTCGTGGTTGCGCGCGTGACGAGATGGCCTTCGCCGGACGACGAGAGCTCGTGCAGTTCGATCGCGACGCCTGGCGCCGGGCGGCCGTGATAAGTGTCGAGCACGTGGGTGGACAGGCGCCCATGCACCTGCAGCCGGTCGGACGCGCTGACATGCTGGTCGAGCCGCAAGGCGGCGATGCGGCTGACTTCGGTCAGCGCCGTCTCGTATTCAGCCTTGAGGTCGTTGTTCAGCCGGCGCTCGAACTGGCGGAAAATCGAATCCTTGGTGTGGCGGCGCACACAGATAATGAAGGGGAAGCCGAATTTCTCGCGATAGGCGGCATTGAGGCTATGCAGGGCGGCAAGCTCAGCCGCGTTGAGCCGGTCGAGCCCAACCGAGTGCTGCTCGATTTTCGAATCCGCCGTCAGTGCGCCGGCAAGCGCCGCCTTGCCAGCGAGATCCGGATGGGCGTTAAGCAGCGCGCGCTTACGCGCCTCATCGGCCATCATCAGCACCGTGCGCATCGCCTCGTGCAGGGCGGCGAGACTGGCAAAGGGCCGCCGGCCGGCGACCGCTTCGGCCACCCAGGGCGAATGCTCGTAGATCGCACCCATGGCCGCGACAAATGCTGTCGTGCCGGCCGCGTTAAGGACGTCGAGCGTGGTCGGGGTTTCGCTCATGGCGCAACCGACTTGGCGGACTGCGCGAGCTCCTGATGTTCGCGCTGCCAATGCTGCGCGATCTGCAACCTCGTCGCGATCCACACCCGATCGTGGCCGGCGATATGATCGAAAAAACGCCGTAACGCGGCGGCACGGCCCGGCCGCCCCGCCAGCCGGCAATGCAACCCGATCGACATCATCTTCGGCGCGGTTTGCCCTTCGGCATAAAGCAGGTCGAATGCATCACGCAGATAGCCAAAGAATTCTTCGCCCGAGCCGAAGCCCTGCGGATTGATGAAGCGCATGTCGTTGGTGTCGAGGCTGTAGGGGATGATTACATGCGGGCCCTTCGGTCCCTTCACCCAATAAGGCAAATCGTCGGCGTAGGAATCCGACGAGTACAAAAAGCCGCCGTCATCGAGCACGGCCTTGAGCGTATTGATCGAGCCGCGTCCGGTGTACCAGCCGAGCGGCCGCGCGCCAGTGACCTGAATATGGATGCGGATCGCTTCCGCCATGTGCGCGCGTTCTTCCGCCTCGCCGATGTCCTTATAATCGATCCATTTCAGGCCGTGGCTGGCGATCTCCCAGGACGCCTCGCGCATCGCGGCAACGGCGTCGGGATTGCGCGCAAGCGCGCTGGCAATACCGAAGACGGTCGCCGGAATCTTGCGCTCGCTGAAAAGCCGCCACAACCGCCAGAAGCCCGCGCGCGAGCCGTATTCGAACATCGACTCGACATTCATATGCCGCTGGCCGGGCCAAGGCTCTGCGCCCAACACATCGGTCAGGAACGCTTCCGATTCATTATCCCCGTGCAGGATCGAGCGTTCGCCGCCCTCCTCGTAATTGATCACGAACTGCACGGCGACCCGCGCTTTGCCCGGCCAACGCGGGTCAGGCGGATTGCGCCCGTAGCCGATCATGTCGCGCGGATAGGTTGAACTTGCAGGGCACATGGTTGGGCAGGCGCAATGGCAAAATTGACCGAGGCAAGATCATGCGCCATGCCCGGAAAAGCCTCAACCGCGCGGTTACGGATTTGTTCACGTCGAGGGCGACCAGGCCTCTTGGCTCCCATTCCCGGCGCTCATAATGTGGCCGGGACAGTCGCGAAATCCACGCAACGCAAAGGCGCAAACGACATGAGTACCTCGTCAGACCGAGTCCGGATCAAGGCCGGACCCTATGTTTTCGAGGCTCGCTTTGAGAGCGCGGCTGCGCCGAAAACCTGTGCGACGATTCGCAAGCTGCTGCCCTACGAGAACAAGGTCATTCACGTGCGCTGGAGCGGCGAAGCGGTCTGGATTCCGCTCGGCGAACTCGACCTCGGATTGTCCTACGAGAACCACACCAGCTTTCCGGCGCCCGGCCAGATGATCGTCTACCCTGGCGGCATCAGCGAAACCGAAATCCTGCTGGCCTACGGCAGCGTACATTTTGCCAGCAAAGTGGGACAGCTCGCCGGCAATCATTTCCTCACGATCACCTCGGACCTCGACAAGCTCGCCGAGCTCGGCCGTTCGGTGCTGTGGGAAGGCGCCAAGACCGTGCGCATCGAGGCGGCATGATCGCTCGCGCGGGCGTCACGCCGATGCTGCAAAAACAGTAAGGCCCAGCACGAGGTTTGGCCGAACGTGCTGGGCCGCAACTGGAGTCAGATGAAGGCGCGTTATATACCGCACCGGCGCGCACCGCACAAGATTGCGGCCTGCTGAAGTTTTTTGCTGAATGCCGAAATTTTTGGCGATAGTCGATTGTGGTCCCGCCGACTTCATCGGTTACGCAAAATTTATAGCGGACTAAGGCGGAAGTTTTTCAAAAATGCGGTCCGGCTTGAACGGCAGCGTACGGAAACGGACGCCGGTGGCGTCGCGGATTGCGTTGCCGAGGGCCGCGGCCACCGGATTATAGGGGCTTTCGCTCATCGACTTCGCACCATAGGGCCCGAGCGTGTCGCTGGTCTTGGCAAACAGCACCTCGGTGCGCGGCACATCGGCAAAAGCCGGGAGGTGATAATTGCGGAAAGCCGGATTGACGACGCGGCCGCCGTCGTCAATGACGACTTCCTCGAACAAGGCGGCGCCGATCGCCTGCGCGACGCCGCCCTCAACCTGAGCGCGGCATTGCATCGGATTGATTACAAACCCGGCGTCGGCGGCTTGCACGCTTTTGAGAATACGGATTTCGCCGCTGACCTTGTGCACGGCGACGCGGAAGCCCTGAACGTTGAAGGCGACCGAACGCGGACTGCCCTTGGTGTGCCCGGCCGCCGCCAGTTCGACGCCGCGCTGCGCGGCGGCATTGTGCAGTTCGGTCAACGCGACGCGCCGGCCGGCGCAGACAACGGCGTCCGCAGATAACGAGCAATTCTCGGCGCGCGCTTTGCCGTAGTCGGCGGCGAAAGCGAGAATCTTGTCGCGCAGCGCCTCCGCCGCCAATTGAGTGGCGCGCGCGGCAATCACCGTGCCTGTCGAACCATAGGCGCCGGTATCGTGGCCGCCGTGATCGGTGTCCGATGCGCTGAGCGCGATGTTACCGACGAAAGTTCCAAGCGCCGTGGTGGCGACCTGCCGATGCACCGTGGCGGTGCCGTTGCCGAACTCGGCGGTGCCAACGGTGAGGTCGTAACCGCCGTCGGCGAGCAGCGCGACATGCGAATCGGAGAAATGCCCGCCCGGCGGCACGGTGTCGATCATGGTCAGCGCCGTGCCTTCGCCGACCAGCCAGTCCGCAGACGGCGGCTTGGTCCCGTCGCCGCGGCGCAAGGCTTCGCCCACGAGGTCGAGACACTGGTCGAGTCCATAACTGCCGTAGATCACGTCGTCGTGGATTTCGCCGGTCGACAGCATCGGATCGCTAGGCCGCACCACGTTGCGGCGGCGAAATTCGAGCGCGTCCATACCGATCGCAAGGGCGAGCTCGTCGATCGCCGATTCCACGGCAAAACTCGATTGCGGCAGCCCATAGCCGCGGAAAGCGCCCGCCGGCACGGTGTTCGTATAGGCGGCATAGCCGTCGACCTTCTTGTTGGCGCAGCGATAGACCGAAATGCTCTCGGCGCAGGCGTGCTCCAGCACCGGCGCGCCGTGATTGCCGTAGGCGCCGGTATCGGAGATCACCCGCATCTGCAACGCGGTGAGCGTGCCGTCGTGCTTTGCTCCCGCTTTCACGTACACGCGCATCGGATGCCGCGTGGTGGCGGCAATGAACTGCTCAGCGCGCGTGAATTCGAGCATGACCGGCCTGCCGGTTTTCAGCGCGGCCAGCGCAACGATGTCCTCAACCAGCATTTCCTGCTTGGCGCCGAAGCCGCCGCCAACGCGTTCGCAGAACACGCGCACGTTGGCAGGATCGAGACCGAACACGCGGGCAAGTTCCTGGCGGGTGAGAAACGGGACCTTGGTGCTTGCGCGCACATTCAATCGCCCGCCGGCGTCGATCCAGGCCATGGCGCAGTGGGTTTCCAAATGCGCATGCTGGACGCGCG
>JBOHII010000211.1:0-6899 GCA_050725955.1 Pseudolabrys sp.
CATCATCAACGTCGGCAACCAAACGAAAGCGTCGAGTCTTCCGATTACCTCGACGGCGGCGGAGACGGCGGCGGGCGTGATTTCAGGCGCCAACCCGTTCGGCTTTCTACTCGGCCACATCGCGGCGAACGGGGCGTCCACCGATATCATGATCAACGCACTGGAGCAGAAGGGCATCGCCCGCAGTCTGGCGCAACCTAATCTAGTGGCGCTGTCCGGCGACACGGCGAGCTTCCTCGCCGGCGGCGAATACCCGATCCCAGTGTCCGGCCAGTTCGGTCAGGTCACGGTCGACTACAAGAAATACGGCGTCGGCCTCGCCTTCACGCCGACCGTGCTTGACCACGGATTGATCAACCTGAAGATCGAGCCGGAGGTGAGCCAGATCGACACCACCCATACGGTGGCGGTGACCACCGGCGTCTCGGTTCCGGCGCTTACCGTGCGGCGTGCCTCGACGACGATCGAGCTGCGCGACGGCCAGAGCTTCATGATCGGCGGTTTGCTGCAAACCGACAACAAAAACCAGATCGACCAACTGCCGTGGCTCGGCAGTGTGCCGGTGCTGGGAGCGCTGTTCTCCTCGAAGTCCTACCAGCAGAACCAGACCGATCTCGCCATCATCGTGACACCGCATCTGGTCCAGCCGATGCGGCCAGGAGACGTCGTCAAGACGCCGTTCGACGACTCGCTGGCGCTGAGCGACGTGGACTTCTTCCTGCTCGGAAAAACCGATGTCACCCGCGCGCAGGCGGCCGCGCTCTCGCCAGCCACCGCCCGCGTCGCCGCTGCCGGCGGCCGGCCGTTCACCGGGCACATGCTCGATCTGCCGAAGGGAGTATCCGATGCAGCCGTCCAGTAAAGCGTTGCGCACGCTCGCCCTCGCGGCGTTGCTCACCGCGCTCGCCGGCTGCTCGGAATATCTCGACCGGCGCGACACCATTACGCTCAACGCCGGTGATTCCGTCGCGGCCAACCAGGTGAGCCAGATGGTCGATCCCTGGCCGCGCGACAGCGCCAACCGCAACATCTCCTACAACGGCGCCAAAATGGAAACCGCGGTCGAACGGTATCGCACCAATCAAGTTATCCCGCCGCAGGGCATCGGCACGTCGGCAAGCTATGCACCGGGTTCGAACAGTCAGAGCAACGCGACGCCGGTCGGACCGACCGTGATTCAGTCAGCGGCGCCGGTGAAATAGACGGGATCGACAGGTAATGCTTCTAGGCCGCAACCAGACGCCCGCTCCGGACAAGACCCGCGTGGTGGTGCTCACCGCCGACGCCTAGTTCGAGCGTTCCGTGCGCGCCACTTTCGGCGCCTCGGCCGCGATCGAGCTCGTCATGGCTTCGGGGCGGATTAGCGAGCAAAGCGACGTGCTCGCAGTTGAGGGCGCCACCGTCGCGGTGATCGATCTCGACGCCGGTCGCGAAGAGGAAATGGCCGCGCTGGCGCGGCTGATGGCGCGCGTGCGCACCGGCCCGCCCGTAATCGCGGTCACGCAAGCCTTCGACGCAACCGTCGCCCGCACGCTGCTGCAAATGCGCGTCGCCGATTTCTTGGTCAAGCCGGTGGCGGCGATCGATCTGGTGCGCGCTTGCGCGCGGATCGGCAAGAATGCCGCCGACGGTACCGAACCGGTCGAGGCGCAGATCTATACCTTCCTGCCCGCGGTTGGCGGCGCCGGCGTGACCACGCTCGCCATCCAGACCGCGATGCTCATGCTCAACAGCGGCGGCCCGCGGGTGAAGCCGTCCACTTGCCTGGTCGACCTGAATTTCCAGCATGGCACCGTCGCCGACTATCTCGATCTCGAGCCGCGCTTGAATCTTGCGGAAATCGAGCCGCGGCCGGACCGGCTCGACCGGCAATTGCTGGAGATCATGCTCTCGCACCATGCCTCCGGCCTTGCCGTGGTTGCGGCGCCCAACCAGCCGGCGGAGATGCGTTCGTTCGATCCCGACGTGGTGACGCGCCTGCTCGATCTGGTCTCCACCAATTTCGACTACGTCGTGGTCGACATGCCGCGCACCTGGTTCTCTTGGACCGACAGCGTGCTGCTCGGCTCCAACAAACTGTACATCGTCAGCGAAACCACCGTGCCGAGCCTGCGCCACGCCAGGCAGTTGGTGGCGGCGATCAGGGACCGGCTCGGCGAGGGGCCGCATCCGCAGGTCATCGTCAATCGCTTCGAGCAACGCATGTTCTCATCGGGCCTGCGCCGCAGCGATCTCGAGCAGACGCTGGGCGAGGCCTTCGCCGCGGCGATCCCCAACGATTACGCGCTGGTGCGCGAGGCGATTGACCGCGGCGTGCCGCTCGATGAGGTCAAGCCCGGCAACAAGGTCACCGCGCAGCTCAAGAAACTGGTGGTGGACGCCGCGGCCGACAAGCCGGCTATGGAAGAGAAGGGCTTCTCGCCGCTGAAAAAATTCAAGCTTTCCGTCGCGCAGTAGCGCGCGCTCCGAAGGATCGGCGGCGGATTTGGCAATGATCGCGCGCAGACGAGAGGACTAAACAATGGCCGGCCGTTTTTCAGTCCGACGCGTTGCCGCGCCTGACTTGCCGCTGATCGAAGAGCCGGCGCCGTCGGCGCTCGCCGGCGTGTCCTGGACCGTGCTGCCGGAAGTGCCGGCCGATCAGGCGCCGCCGACGCAGCCGCAGGGGTCCGCCAATCCGCTGCTCAGCGACAAGTTGCTGGACGCCAAGGTGCGCCTGCACCGTCGGCTGATCGAGGAGATCAATCTTTCGGCGCTGGAAAAGCTGCCGGAGGAGGAGACCCGCCGCCACATCCAGCAATTGGTGTCGCAGTACGTGCTGGCCGAACGGCTGGCGCTGAACACCCAGGAACTCGCCGAATTCGTCTCCGAGATTCTCGACGAAATGACCGGGCTAGGCCCGCTCGAGCCGTTGCTCAAGGACGAGAGCATCAACGACATCCTGATCAACGGTCATGAATGCGTCTATGTCGAGCGCCGCGGCGTGCTCGAACCGCTGTCGGTGCGTTTCAAGGACGAGCAGCATCTGCTGCGCATCATCAATAAAATCGTGTCCGCGGTTGGCCGCCGCGTCGACGAATCCCATCCGCTCTGCGACGCGCGCCTGCTGGATGGCTCGCGCGTCAACGTCGCCGTGCGTCCGATCGGCGTCGATGGACCGCTGGTCTCGATCCGCAAATTCTCCAAGAAAAAGCTCGACCTTTCCAAGCTGGTCGAGGTCGGTGCGCTGCGCCCGCAGATGGCCGAGCTTTTGGCGGCGGCGGTGAAAGCGCGCATTACCACCATCATTTCCGGCGGCACCGGCTCCGGAAAAACCACAATGCTCAACGCCCTCTCGGCCTTCATCTCGGAGAAGGAGCGTCTGCTCACCATCGAAGACGCCGCCGAATTGCAGCTTCAGCAGCCACATGTCGGGCGCATGGAGACGCGGCCGCCGAATATCGAAGGCAAGGGCGAAATCCGCCAGCGCGATCTGGTCAAGAACGCGCTTCGTATGCGGCCCGACCGCATCATCCTCGGCGAGTGCCGCGGCGAGGAAGCCTTCGACATGTTGCAGGCGATGAACACCGGCCACGAAGGCTCGATGGCCACGATCCACGCCAACACGCCGCGCGACGCCATTTCACGCTTGGAACAGATGATCGGCATGGCCGGTCTGCCGATGACGGTCGCCTCGATCCGCGGCCAGATCGCCGGCGCCATCCAGGTCATCGTGCAGCTTTCACGCCAGTCCGACGGCAAGCGCAAGGTCACCTCGGTCGCGGAAATCACCGGGCTCGAAGGCGACATCATCCAGATGCAGGAAATCTTCAAATATGTGCGCACCGGCACCGCGCCCGACGGCAGCGTGCAGGGCCATTTCACGGCCACCGGTGTGCGCCCGCGCTTCCTCAGCCATCTCACCAACCAGGGCATCAAGTTGCCTGGCAGTCTCTTCGATCCCTCACAGCCGCTCTAAGGCATGGTCCCGAAACATATGAACCGGATTTCGGCAACGGCCATGCGCAAAGAAAAGTGACACGTCATGTGGGATTTCAACCCGGTCTATCTGGTCTACTTGCTGATCGGCATCTCGGCGGCGATGCTGGCGGAAGGCGTGTATCTGCTGTTCTACGACAAGGCGTCCTACCGCAAGAATATCAATCGCCGCCTCAAGGTGATGGACGACAAGCCGGACCGCGCCGGCGTGCTGGTGCAGTTGCGGCGTGAACGCGGATTGACTTCAAGCGGCGATTACCGGTTGCCGTTGGTCACTCTCAATAAGCTCGTGCTGCAGTCCGGCCTGACCATCGGCTTCGGCCGGCTGATGCTGTTCATCGTTGCCGCCATGGTCGCGGCATTCGCCGGCACCATGGTGCTGCAGGGAAATTCGTTGCATGCCCTGCTCGCGGCCCTGTTCTGCGGGTTGGTACTGCCCTTCATGGTGCTGAAGTTCCTGCGCAGCCGGCGGCAAAAGAAATTCTCCGCCCAATTCCCCGACGCCATCGACATTATCGTGCGCTCGTTGCGCGCCGGCCATCCGGTGCCGATCGCCATCAACATGGTGGCGCGCGAATTGCCCGACCCGATCGGCAGCGAGTTCGGCACCGTGACCGACGAGATCACCTACGGCGCCGATCTCGAAAGCGCGATGCGCAATCTGTATTTCCGCGTCGGAACGGACGACCTCCCGCTGTTCGTCACGGCGGTGGCGATCCAGGGCTCGACCGGCGGCAATCTCGGCGAAATCCTGGAAAACCTGTCGGGCGTGATCCGGCAACGCTTCAAGATGCGGCGCAAGATTCGCGCGCTCGCAGCCGAAGGCCGCGCCTCGGCGTTGATCCTGTCGTCGCTGCCGATCTTGATGTTCGCGGTGATCAATTTCCTGGTGCCGGCTTTTTACGCCACCGTCTGGGGCCAGGACCTGACGAAAATCTGCCTGGTGCTGGCCGGCTGCTGGATGGGCGTCGGCAATTTCATCATGTACCGCCTGGTCAATTTCAGGATCTAAGCGATGAACATGATGGCCGCAACGCTCGCCAGTCTGTCCCGCGACAGTTCCAGCTTGCTACTGGCGCTGCTCGTGTTCCTTGCCGCCGGCACCATGGCGTTCTCGGTGATGGCGGTTGCGCGCGTGCGCGGTTCGGTCAAGAAGCGCGCCTCGCGTATCCTGGAGGACTTCGAGCAGGGCGGTAGCACCAAGCGCTCGCTGCGCCATTCCAGCCTGAAGGCGGCCACCCGGCTCATCGAATACACCACCAGGCACTATTCCACGACCAACGACGAGACCATGAAGGTGCTGCGCAGCCGGATGATCCAGGCCGGCATCTACGATCCGCGCGGCGTCGCATTCTTCTACATGGGGCGCACCGCGCTCGCCGTCGGGCTGGCGGGCGCGATGTTCCTGCTGCGGCCGATGCTGGCCGCGCACGGCTCGTCGTTCTTCTGGCTGATGGTTATCGTCGGCGGCATCGTCGGCTATGTCGGCCCCAGCATGTACATCGACCGGCGCATTGCCGCGCGTAAGGTCGAGCATCGCTCCGGCTTCCCGGATTTCATGGACCTGCTGGTTGTGTGCGCGGATTCCGGATTGTCGATGGAGGCAGCGCTCGAACGCGTCGGCCGCGAACTCGGCGACAGCTATCCCTCGCTGTCCGCCAATATCCATATGACCAACCTTGAAACGCGCGCCGGCCGTCCGCTCAAGGACGCGCTCGAGCGCTTCGCGGATCGCCTGGCGCTGGACGAGGCGCACGCCTTTGCCACCCTGATCAACCAATCGATCGATCTCGGCTCCAGCATCACCGATGCGCTGCGGGTCTACAGCGACGACATGCGGCACAAGCGGCTCTCGCGCGCCGAGGAAAAGGCCTACGCGCTGCCCGCCAAGTTGTCATTGCCGATGATGGTGTGCATTTTTCCGGTCATCTTCGTGGTCATTCTGCTGCCGGTCTTCGTGCGCCTGCATATGATGCATTACATGTGATTTGCCGCCGGTAAATCAAAGGATGAAGCATTTCTTAACTAACCTCTCTTAGTTTAACCTAGTCCCGATTGCGGGCGTTTCCGGCAGGCTTTGTGATGCGTAGTGGAATAGCCCAAGCCTTTATTGTTGCGGTGGCCGGCTTGTGGCTCGCGGGATGCACCACTTCGAACAAATTTTCCGAATTGCTGCAACCCAAGACGTCCGCCGCGGACGCTTTCGCCGCCGCCCCGGCGGCCGAAGCAAAGGCCGACGAGAAAACGCCGCCGTTCGGCGCGGCGGCCGCCACCGAGCCGGGGTTGCTCGGCAGCGATCCCAACGAAGCGTTGAGCCAGGGCAAGCGGCAGTACCGCGCCAACAATTTCGGGCTGGCCGAGAAATATTTCCGCCATGCCGCCGAACTGCACCCGCGCGACGCCGAAGCCTGGCTCGGTCTTGCCGCCTCCTACGACCGCCTGCGCCGCTTCGAACTCGCCGACCGCGCCTATGCCCAGGCCGTCGCAATTCTTGGGCCGACCGCCGAGATACTGAATAACCAGGGATATTCCTACATGCTGCGCGGAGACTACAAGCGCGCGCGCGAAAAGCTCGGTGCGGCCCAGCGCAAGGAACCCGGCAATAAATACGTGCAGAATAATCTGCAGCTTTTGGAAGATAGCTACCGCAAGGGCAAGGCCATCCAATAGGCCTGCATTGCCGCGCCGCAACACGGCGAAACGGCGGGAATAATTCTCAACATTCCTATTTCTCTATACGAGCGCGGGCAGGGCCGCGGGCGGTAGCGCGCTGCTGTCGTCTCGACTACGATAACCGTGGGCAACAAGACCGATGGTTCAACATCGGGTCATCAGGGGGGAATTAAATGGCAAGCGCAGTGAATGCCGGCGCACGTCTCGACCGGCTCCCGATCTCGTCCTTTCACTACCGCATTTTCTGG
>JBOHII010000212.1:0-3348 GCA_050725955.1 Pseudolabrys sp.
GTGCAAGACTTGCGGCAATATCGATACGCAGAACCCTTGCACCGTGTGCACCGACACGCGGCGCGACGCCTCCATCATCGTGGTGGTGGCCGACGTTGCCGACCTGTGGGCGCTGGAGCGCGCGCACGCGGTCAACGGCCGCTATCATGTGCTCGGCGGCACGCTGTCGCCGCTCGACGGCGTCGGGCCGCAGGACCTTACCATCGACGCGCTCATTGCGCGCGCGCACGAGCCGCAGGTGAAGGAGCTGATCCTGGCGCTCAACGCGACGGTCGACGGGCAGACCACCGCCCATTACATCACCGAACTCTTGGTTGATGCGCATGTGAAAGTGACGCGTCTCGCCCATGGCGTGCCAGTCGGCGGCGAGCTGGATTATCTCGACGAAGGCACGTTGGCGGCGGCGATCAAGCAGCGGACGTTATTCTAAGTCGTCAGCGGCACCAGCCGCTTGAAATGCCCTGTGTGCTGCAGCCAGGCGAGCAACAGAAATCCGGGAATAGCCGCCAGCGCGCAGATCGCGAAGAACCAGACCCACCCCGTCGCTTCCGCGACAAAGCCCGCGCTCGCAGAAAGATAGGTGCGCCCGATCGCCGCGAACGCGGTCAGCAGCGCGTATTGCGTCGCCGTATGCAGCGGATTTTTGCACAGCGCAGAAAGATAAGCGACGAAGATCACCGTGCCGATCGCGCTGGTGAAATTCTCCACGGTAATCGCGAAGCTGAGCCAGGCGATGTCGTGCCCGACGACGGCCTGCCAAGAGAAAGCCAAATTCGCTGCGGCCTGCAGCAGCCCGCCGATCCACAGGCTCACCGCCAGCGGCAGCGTGCGCGCGACGTAGCCGCCCGCGAAGCCGCCGACGAGCGTGGCGACGAAACCCAGGCCCTTGATGATGGTCGCGTATTCGTTGCGCGTAAAGCCGAGCTTTACGGCGAAGGGTCCGGTCATCACGCCCGCGAGCGCGTCGGTGAGCTTGAAAAGCACGACAAAGGCGAGAACGATAAGAGCGATGTGCAAGCCTTCACGCAGGAAAAAGTCGGTGAACGCGCCGACGATGGTGTGGCCGAGCCGCTTGAGCGCGGGTTCCCGGCGTTGGGCCGCATCGGCGCGCGTGGATTTTTCGGGCTCCGCGGCGAACAAAGTGGTCAGCACGCCGACGATGACCAGCGCGGCCATCACCGTGTAGCTGGCGGTCCAGCCGCCCTGCCGGCTGAAGCCGAAACTCTGGAACGCCGTGACCAGGAACAGCGCACCCGCGCTCGAGACCAGCATCGCGACGCTGTAGGCGGCGACGTAGGATGCGGCGCCGGCGGCCTGCTCGCTCGCAGGCAGGCTCTCGACGCGGAACGCGTCGATCACGATGTCCTGCGTCGCCGATGCAACGGCGACGATCACTGCGCCCAGTGCGACCATCGCGGGCGCGACAACCGGATCGTTGGCGCCGAGCAGCACGATCGCCGCCATCAGCAGCAGTTGCGTAAGTATCAGCCAGCCGCGCCGCCGGCCAAGCCAGCGCCCGAGCAGCGGAACGTCGAAGGCATCGACGATGGGGGCCCAGAGGAACTTGATGGTGTAGGGCGTGCCGACCATCGCGAACAAGCCGATGGTCGTCAGGTCGACTCCAACCTCCGCCAACCAAAATAGCAGCGTCGAACCCGCCAGCGCCAGCGGCAGTCCGGAGGAAAAGCCGAGGAAGAAGATCACCAGCACGCGCGGCTTGAGGTAGACCGCGAGCGCGTCGAGGAATGACGGGCGCGGCTCGATGCGATCGGGCGACGCGGTCATTGCGCTATTCGCCGGCTTCCAGCTTGCGGATTGGGGCGGGGATGACCTCGGCGCCGGCCGGCTGATCGCCATCGAATTCAAGGCTCTCGATCTTGGCCGCGCGCTTCTCGATCTTGCCGGTCGAAATGAGGATGTCGTCGATGTCCTTGGTCGTCTGGCCAAAGTGACCTTGTAGCTTGCGCGCGCGCTCGCTGAGCAATTCGACATCCTTGAGCATGTGGCCGACTTCGCTGCGAATCTTATGAGTGGCCTCCTGCATTTCGGCATCCTTGCGAACCTGCCGGACAAGCTGGACCGCCAGGAACGTCATGTTCGGCGACACGATCATCACGCGCGCGCGGCGTGCCCGCTGCACCAGGTCGTCGAAACGGTCGTACAGATCGGCGTAGAGCGATTCGGATGGGATGAACATGAGCGCGACATCCTGCGTCTCACCCGGAATGAGGTATTTCTCCGCAATGTCGGAGATATGCTTTGCAATGTCCTGCTTGACGCGCGCGGCGGCCAGCTTGCGGTCCTCATCGGTTTGCGCGTCGCGCCAGCCCGTCATCGCCTCAAGTGGAAATTTGGCGTCGATGATGAGCGGTCCCGTCCCCGGCATGAAAATCGCGCAGTCCGGCCGCGTTCGATTCGACAGCGTGTACTGGAATTCGTAAGCGCCCTTCGGCAGCACATCGGTGATGATCGCCTCCAACTGGCCCTGACCGAAGGCGCCGCGCGATTGCTTGTTGGACAAGATGCCCTGCAAGGAGCTGACCTGTGTCGCCAGCTCCGTGATGTTCTTCTGCGCGCTGTCGATCACCGCCAGTCGAGCGTGTAGCTGCTGCAAATGCTCGGTGGTATGCTTGGTCGTCGTTTTCATCGACTCGCCAAGGTTCTGCGTGACCGTGTCGAGCCGCGCATTGACGGTCTGTTGTAGCTGCATGTGCGAGTTCTGCAGCCAGTTTCCCATGGCGTCGAGCCGCGCATTGAGTTCCAACAGCCGTTTTTCGGCGGCAGGGTCGGCCACTGGTTTGCGTGGCAGCAGAAGCAGAATGATGATGACGAGGATACCGAGCGCCAGCGCAGCTGCGCCGGCGATGGCGAGTGCCGGCGCATGGGCCATGATGAAGGGCAACAGGCTGGACATCGGGACCTTCTAGCGCGATTCGCACACGCGCGCGAACGAACGGCGAACGGTAGGGCGATAACGCCCGTGGCTCAACCCTTGTCTCTGTCATTCCGGGGCGAGGCCGAAGGCCTCGAACCCGGAATCCGTAATCGCGGAGCCGGCCAATTGGATTCCGGGCTCGCGCCTTCGGCGCGCCCCGGAATGACAATAATGAAATGGAAATCCAAACATTGACCGCGCTGGCGCTACCGCTTACATCGCGGCCATGGCGGTGCGCGACATTCTCATCCTTCCCGACAAGCGGCTGCGGCTCAAATCCGAGCCGGTCGAACGCATCGACAAGTCGGTGCGGGCGCTCATCGACGACATGTTCGAAACCATGTACGCGGCGCCCGGCATCGGGCTCGCCGCCATCCAGATCGGCGTGCCGCAACGCGTGGTCATCCTGGACC
>JBOHII010000213.1:0-3378 GCA_050725955.1 Pseudolabrys sp.
ACCCATCAAGCCCGCGCCTGCCGGCAAGGCCCCGCCTCGCGGGGCCTTTGTTTTGGCTTGCACGACCCGCCCGCGAGATCGGCGAAGGCACGACGGTGAAAATATATTTGCAACGGCCGTGGTGAACGATGGCGTTGCGCGAATAGCCGGTCATGAACAGAATTTATATCTGTCACCGGCGAGCATCTGGCGGCGAAAATCCGCGCCGTGCTGGACGGCGGTTAGCTATTCAATCTTCTCGTTCGGATAGGCGCCCCAGAGGCGATCCTGCTTGATCCAGCCGTCGAAATTCTTGCCGGAAAGCTCGCACCAGGCGCCGTTGCAGGATTTGAGCTGGCCGAGCACGCCCGATTGCAGGCGGGCGGTCTCCGCCGAACCGGCATTCGGGCTCTTGTAGAGCGGCACCAAATCGTTCTTCAGTGTCGGCACGACCACCGCCGAGCGTTTGCCCGACAGTAACGCGTGGTAGACCCAGCCTTCCGCCCCTTCCCAGTCGCGGATGCGCCGCCAGTTCTCGAACTCGGCGGTGATCTCCACCGGCATGCCGGCCCGGGTATAGACCCAGCGCACCTCCTGATCCTTGTTCGGGCCGGAGCGCACATTGACCCGGTCCGATTTCAGGCTGACGAAACGCGGGACCGGCAAGCCGCTCACCGCGCCGGTGGCGAGGTCGCCAGCCGCCGGCTTAGCGCCCGCCTGCATGACCAGCAGGCCGACGGCCAGCCCGGCGCCGCAAAAGCCGCGGC
This sequence comes from Pseudolabrys sp., assembly GCA_050725955.1. GTDB lineage: Bacteria > Pseudomonadota > Alphaproteobacteria > Rhizobiales > Xanthobacteraceae > Pseudolabrys. Next base: position 747 of record JBOHII010000213.1, read on the forward strand.
ATAGGGTGGCAAAGCTTTGTGTTGTCACTGCCATCTGGTAGGAAAAAGAACGGATTTCGACCCTGGGTGCGAGGCGCGCAGTGTGGTCGAGCACGGTTAAAGAGGGCTGAATGGCGACATGCGGCGGAATCATGGCCGCCCGGCGCCGCGGTTAAACGCACATGCCGAAGGGCAAGAAACCGCTGGTCATCGTCACGCGCAAGCTGCCCGACAGCGTCGAGCTGCGCATGCGGGAACTTTTTGTCGTCCGTTTCAATGCCGATGACACGCCCATGACGCCGGCCCAGCTTGCCGATGCGGTGATAACCGCCGACGTACTGGTGCCGACCGTCACCGACCGCATCGATTCCTCGGTGCTGTCGAAATCGGGCCCTGGGCTCAAGCTGATCGCCCAGTTCGGCAATGGCGTCGATAATATCGACGTCACCACCGCCGTTCAACGCGGCATCACCGTCACCAATACGCCGGGGGTGCTGACCGAGGACACCGCCGACATGACCATGGCGCTGATCCTGGCGGTGCCGCGCCGCCTCGCCGAAGGCTCGACCGTGCTCATCTCCGACAAGGACTGGACCGGCTGGACGCCGACCTGGATGCTCGGCCACCGCATCTGGGGCAAGCGTCTCGGCATCATCGGCATGGGACGCATCGGCCAAGCGGTGGCGCGCCGCGCGCGCGCCTTCGGCCTGCAGATCCATTATCACAACCGCCGCAAGGTCGCGCCCAGAATCGAGGAAGAGCTCGACGCCACCTATTGGGAAAGCGTCGACCAGATGCTCGCCCGCATGGACATCGTCTCGATCAATTGTCCGCACACGCCGGCGACCTATCACCTGCTCTCCGCGCGCCGGCTCAAGATGCTGCGGCCGGAGGCCTATATCGTCAACACCTCGCGCGGCGAGGTGATCGACGAGAACGCGCTCGCGCGCATGCTCGAGGCCGACGAGATCGCCGGCGCCGGCCTTGACGTGTTCGAGCACGAGCCGGCGGTGAACCCGAAGCTGGTCAAGCTCGCGCGCCAAGGCAAGGTGGTGCTGCTGCCGCATATGGGCTCGGCGACGCTGGAAGGCCGCGTCGACATGGGCGAGAAGGTCATCATCAACATCAAGACCTTCATGGACGGACACCGGCCGCCCGATCGGGTCCTTCCGTCGATGTTATAGTTACCGGCTGCGACCTGTTTTGGCTGAAGACGGCCCCGGGCAATTATTTATTGCGCTGACCCTTGAGATCATGAACACTGGAACGTCGCGGCACCGAACGCGGCGTGGAAAGTGGTCAACACATCTTCTGGGAGGATATCTTGGCAAAATCAAAACGCGGTCTCGACGGACGTCATCGCGACACGGGCGGCAAGATCGAACGCAAGCACGGCAACACGCGCGTGGCATCGTTGCGCAAGGAATATGGCCCGCGTTTCGCCAAAGGCCGCCGCAAGGATACGATGCTGAAAACGCTGCTGCGGGAAACCAAAACCGCCTCGCTGCACGAATACCTGAGACATCACCACAAATAGCGCGATCGCGGCGCAGCGACCCCGCTCATGCGTGCCCCGAAAGGTCCGTGATCGTCGGCCTTTTGCCCGACAGCGGATTGCCCGGATCCCAGTCGTAGCTCAGCGTCTCGAAGCGCAGCGAGCGCGCGTCGACCATCAGCAAACGCCCGACCAGGCCTTCGCCGAAGCCGACGATCTCGCGGATCACTTCCAGCGCCATCATCGAGCCGAGCACGCCGGGCAGCGCGCCGAGAATGCCGGCCTCCGCGCAGGCCGGCACAGTGCCGGCCGGCGGCGGTTCGGGAAACAGGCACCGGTAGGTCGGATTGCGCCTGCCGTCGGCGCGCGTCTCATGCGCGCGCAACGTCGTGAGCGAGCCGTCGAAGGTGCCGACCGCGGCGGTGACCAGCGGCTTTTTGGCAAAGTAGCAGGCGTCGGACACGAGATAGCGCGTGGCGAAATTGTCTGAGCCATCGGCGACGATGTCGTATTTCGATATCAGCGCGAGTGCGTTGCCCGCATCGATGCGCGTCATGTGGGTTTCGACCGCCACATGCGGATTGAGCCGCGCGATCGCCGCTTCCGCGCCGTCCACCTTGCGGACGCCGATATCGCCGGTGCCGAAAATTACCTGCCGCTGCAAATTCGACAGCGACACCGTGTCGTCGTCGATGACGCCGATCGTGCCGACGCCGGCAGCGGCAAGATAAAGCAGCACCGGCGCACCCAACCCGCCGGCGCCGACGACCAGCACGCGCGCGGCCTTGAGCTTGGCCTGACCCGGGCCGCCGACCTCGCGCAGCACGATGTGGCGCGCATAGCGTTCGAGTTCCTGGGCATCGAGCATGGCAATTAGCCTATGGCTTCGGATTGCATTCGGCCAGTCGTTTGGCGTTTTGCGCATCCGTTTCGATGGGTTAAGGTGCCGCAAAACATGGCTCGGGTGGCGTTAAATACGATGCGTTGCGCTGCGTTGCTGGCGATGCTCGCGCTGTTGATCGGCGCCGCGGCAGTGGCCGGGGATTCGGCGGGCGTCCTCGATCTGTTCAAGTCGCAGCCCAATGCGAAGCCGGTAAAAAAACACGTCCGCCACAGAGCCGTCATCGCCAAGCCGAACAACACCAAGCCGAACGACGC